>DUWJ01000385.1 GCA_012842765.1 Bacillota bacterium
ACACCTTCACCCTGGCGACTCCTGAGGCCTGTGCCGCTTTGGCCACGTTGGCGGCAACGGCAGGAGCAACTCTGGGATCGAAGGGACCGGGGATAATGTACTCTGGAGAGAGTTCGTCTTCGGTAACGATATCGCTGATGGCGTATACCGCCGCCATCTTCATCTCTTCATTGATAGCACTCGCTCGGGCATCAAGCGCGCCTCTGAACACTCCGGGGAAAGCCAAAACATTATTGATCTGGTTCGGGAAGTCAGACCTGCCTGTGGCGATGACCTTAGCTCCGCCAGCCTTAGCCTCATCAGGCATGATCTCGGGAACGGGGTTAGCCATCGCGCATACGATGGCGTCCTTGGCCATGCTGGCGACCATCTCACGGGTGACACATCCCGCAACCGAAAGACCGATGAATACATCCGCGCCCACAATTATATCCGCCAGACTCCCTGACAACTTGTTCGGGTTGGTTATCGCGGCAATCTCTTCCTTATAGGGGTTCATGCCATATGTCCTGCCTTCGAAGATGGCGCCCTTGGAGTCGCACAGCACGACATCCCTCACGCCCAGCGCCATAAGGAGCTTCGTAACAGCAATTCCAGCCGCTCCGGCACCGTTCACTATGACTCGAACATCAGATGCGTTCTTCGACACAATCTTCAGCGCGTTGATCATGGCAGCACATGTTATTATAGCCGTGCCATGCTGATCATCGTGGAAGACCGGGATGTCAAGTGCCGCTTTTAACTTGTCCTCAACCTCAAAGCACGTCGGGGCCGAGATATCCTCCAAGTTGATGCCTCCAAAGGTGGGCTCGAGGCATTTCACAACATTCACAATCTCGTCGGGGTCCTTTGTATCAAGACATATGGGGAATGCATCTACGCCTGCAAAAGACTTGAATAGAACTGCTTTGCCTTCCATGACGGGCATGCCGGCTGCCGGACCGATATCGCCCAGTCCCAACACGGCTGTGCCGTTCGTGACTACTGCTACCATGTTGCCTTTGTTCGTGTAATCGTAGACCTTGTCGGGCTCGGCATGGATCTCCTTACACGGCTCCGCCACACCGGGAGTGTAGGCGAGACTGAGGTCCTCCTTGGTGCGCAAAGGCGTCTTGCTGACTACCTCTATCTTTCCCCTGTTGGCTCTGTGAAGCTCCAGTGCTTGCTCTCTCAATGTCAAGTGGGTAATCCTCCTTTGCTGTGTCCTCGCTTCCAGTCTAGCATGTATACGACTGGTCGTCAGTACATCGCGCCTAACGTCTTTCTGCAACATCTGCTGCGAATCCTTCGTAAGTGCACACAGCCCGGAAGAAGGAATCGCCTGGTGCCTCAAGCCGCATTACAGCGCTTGCCGCGTCCTGGCTACCCACTTCCGGGCCGTAGTAGTTCTCAAGTTCGGCACATTACTTAATGACTCTATCCCAGTCTTGCGCAAAACCTACTATGCTCTTGTCAGTAACAGGGTGCTGGATAAGCTTGGGCAAGACCTTGTAGGGGCAAGCAGCCCAATGCGCGCCGGCTTCTGTTGCTTCGATGTAGTGAGACACGCCCCTGATGCTTGCGGCGACGATTTCCGTCTTGTAACCGCCATTTTTGGCCATGTTTGCAGCTGATCGCACAACGCCCACACCATCTCCGCCCACATCGTCCGCCCTTCCCATGTAGATGGAGATAAAGTCTGCTCCCGCTTGAATAGCAAAGAAGGATTGGGGAATCGACACTATCCCGGTCAGGTTGACCTTAAGTCCGCGGTCCTGCAGCACCTGCATCGCAGCCAATGACTCCTGGGAGATGCACATCTTAACGATCAAACGATCACCCAGAACACTAGCAAACTCCTCAGCTTGCGCAATGATGCCGTCACGCTTGTCCTCGGTAATCTGCAAATGGAAGGGACCTTCAATGACCTTGGCGGCATCGCTCACCGCTTCTTTCCACGGTTTCCTCACTTCGGCCACTATGGTAGGGTTCGTGATTATGCCATGAACTCCGTAGTCCTTTGCTCCGATTAGGTCCTTCTCATCTATGCTAGCTATCAATATCCTCAATGTAGTAGTCTCCCTTCAGCTGCCATGATACACTCGCACTTAACAATGCATTCCATCATTCTCTGGTTCTTGATGGACAGTGCTGCCTTGCGCCTACCAAAACCCTATAGTGCTCCATCTGCCGAGTCCACCAGCGTTCTGGCGGTTATCTCATCTGTTACAAGCATGTTGGCGAAGCCTCCACGGAGCGCCCCGGCAATCCCGGGAATCTTTTTCGGACCGCCCGCCACCAGTATGCAGCTCTCCTTTTGGGTCAACTCGTCAAGTTCAAGCCCAATAGTCCTGTCATTGAGGGACTCATCGCAAACGGATCCATCTGCAGTAAAGAACCTGGAGCAAATGTCTCCGACAGCGCCCTTGGATAACAGGACGTCGATATCTTCCGCGGAAAGATAGCCCGCCTGAGCCAAGATACAAGACTTGCTTGGCCTCCCTACAGAGAAGATAGCAATATTTGCTTGTCTACCCTTCTCAAGAATTCTTCTGAGATTAGGGTCGCGGGCTAGGGCGTCTCTGAGTTCCCTACTTTCAACAATTGTTGGAGCAGATAAGAAGTACGGCGGCGCATCAAATGCAGCAGCAACTTTGGCCACTATCTCATTTCCGTGGATTAGTGCCTCGCCCTTCCCAGAAAGCGCACCCTCCAGCTGCACAATCTTGACGTTTTCGCGTTTTATGGGCAAAGGTTTGAGCGCTCTGGCCATCTCCAGCATGGTCGTGCCCCCGGTCACCCCGATCACGTCTCCATCTCGGATTATCTCCTTTAGGAGACGTGCAGCAGCCTGCCCGAGGTGCCATCTAAGAGGCTTGGGGCTTGATTCAGAGATTGGGCATACCACTACTCTCTTCAGACCGTACATGGATTCCAATTCCCTACTGAGCCCATGTTCCTCCTGGAATTCATCGACGATAGTCACCTGAACAATGCCGACTTCCCGGGCCCGAGTCAGCAGCCTTGAGATGCGGCTCCGGGACAGGCCAACTCGTTCCGCGATCTCCTGCTGGTTAAGGTCATGTTCGTAGTACATCCTCGCTACCCGAACCAAAAGTTCGTGCTCACTGCTGGGATTCTGTTCAATTTCCACGACGTTTCTCACTTCCCAATGGCATAACCAATACTAACAAGTTATCTGTCAACCGAGACAGACACGCGCATGCTGGCACATCTATGATTGCCTATGCACATTCTTGCACTCCAGAGGCCTTTTCTCCATTGCACAAGAGACTCCTTCAGCCGCAAGGTGTTAACCTTGGGAAGCAATGCAGACCCGTTGACAGTGCTCACATCCTCCTTCGAAAGCACGCAAACAACCCGGTACGCGACTGATTCTGTCACTACAGCCAGGACTAATCCCGGACCTTGCGACCGACAAAATGTCTTTGAGCGTTGTACATGTTTATGTCGCCGATTTCAGAGAGTTCTTCCATTACTTCCTCCAAAAGCTCCAGGTTGGGAACCTCCCAGAAGGTGAAATACTTCCACTCTGTGGACCAACAACAGTCATACACCCCGTGCATCTTGACGCCCTTTTCCCGTGCACGGCTGAAGATGTCCTCTACTTTTCTGTCGAATTCTCGCTTTTCATCCTCCGATGCACTGTACCACGTGTCGGTCGCTTTCCATGCCGCAAAAAATCCCAATGGTTTCTCTTCTGCCATTACGGTCAACTCCAGTTCAAACGGGCTAAGCCACACCCAGTTTAATTTTCATATTCGAGCTCGACCTTTTCGTCCAGTTCCTTCATGATAATATTGTCAGGCGCGGTTTTGTGTTTGAACACAACGAAGAACGGGCCTTCATCCTCAACCGGATAGGGCGACAGATGCCACACACCCTTATCGTAAAACACCGCCTGCCCTACTTTGACCAAGAAGCCTCTTACATTGCGCGCCAAGGGCTGAGCATCCTTGTTTGCCCTGTCGTCTTCTGACGCTACAGGAATTATCAGGTCGCTCTTGATCGGAACGAGCAACTCATAGGTTGTGTTGTGCCGTTCCAAGCCTTCCACAATGAGTGGACGCTTCTTGCATACTCCATGCGCTATTTCGAGGGTTTCGTGATCAAGCTCCCATTTGACCAAACCGGGCCAGAGGTCCTCGACGGCCGACACTTTTTTTGCGCCTTCAGGCATTTCCACGACTTGTCCGTAGGGAGCAAAAGCTTCCTTCGTTAATTCCTCGACTTTGACTTTGTGCATGACTTCTTCAACTCCAATACCGTCAGTTGCTGCCTTTTTTGCGGGGTTGCATGGCGGAACTGAACCTGTTCCGCCATGCGGCCTTCACTCGTGTCGGAACGCTCTTATTTCGCTGGGTACAACACCTTCTGAATCTCAGGCCTATTCATGTTTTCCTTGGTAACTACGGTAATCGGAACATAAACATCCTTGGGCACCTTCTTGCCCTGCTTCGCTGCGATAATATATTCAACACCCTTGTAGCCCATTTCAAACGGCTGCTGCACTACGAGTCCGGCTATCTCGCCCTTCTTCAGAGCTTCGATCTCCTCCGGGCTTGCATCGTATGCAACAACCTTTACCTTGCCAGCAAGTCCCCTATTCCTCAGCGCCTGAATACAGCCGATTGCGGCGCGGTCAAATGCTGCAAATACGCCCTTAATGTCGGGGTTGGCGTTGAGTATCCTCTCCATGTTTGCCATTGCCACTGCCTGGTCTTCTCCACGCTGGATCTCAAGAAGTTGGACCTTGGGATACTTCTTTGCCACTGCTACCGCTGCTTCACCGCGTATGTCGTTGCTAGGGACGCCTGCAGGGCAGTTGAGTATCACTACCTTGCCTTCGCCGCCTATCTCCTTCATTAGCAATTCCATTGCGATGCGGCCGCCTTCTCTGTTGTCTGTTCCGACGTAGCTCGTTTTTCCGTCCCAGTTGAGATTGGCGTCAATGCTGACCAGAGGAATTCCAGCCTTCATCGCCTGCTTTGCCGGTCCAACCAGAGCATCTGAATCGAGGGGCGTCTACAGGATGCCATCCACTCTTCTGATTATCAGGTTTTCTACGGCAGAGATCTGCTCTGCAACGTCGTTAGTGCTTTTCGGGCCCGTGTAAATGAGTTTGCCCCCAACTTTGGCAAGAGCAGCCTCTGCGCCCGCCTTAACGCCAAGCCAGTACTCGCTCGACGTAGACATGACGACCAGCCCAATTACTAACTCCTTTTCCTTGGCGGCACAAATCCCAATAGGACAAGTTATCGCGAATACTAGAACCAGTGCTAATGCCGACAACAGTGTTCGTTTCATCGTTTCCTCTCCTATCGTTTGATGTTGGCGAATTCGAGCTCGTCGTTGCCTGTAGATGTCATCATTTTGGGGAGCAATACCGGTCGCCCGGTCCCATCACCTCCGCTCTCTCAGCTTCGTCTGCTGCAATAGATCGAGATACACCGCCATGATCACAACAAACCCAATGGCTATCTCCTGATAGAATGAACTCAACCCTAGCAGCACAAATCCGTTGTCCAGCACACCCATGATGAGCGCCCCTATCATGGTGCCGAATATGTTGCCGACGCCTCCGGTAAGGCTCGTGCCCCCAATAACAGCGGCTGCCACCGAGTTCATGTTGTAATCCGCACCGGCCGTGGGGTGCGCAAGTCCAAGTCTGCCCATGAGTACGATGCCCGCCAGTCCGGCCAAAAGCCCAGACACGAGGTATACCATCCTCACAGTCCGTCCCGTATCTATTCCCGATAGCCTCGTGGCCTCCATATTGCTTCCAACCGCATAGGTATACCTTCCAAAAAGCGTATGATTGAGAACCCAGTTGAAGATTATCGCCGCGACAATGAATATCAGAACCGGAACAGGAAGACCGACGATCTCTCCCCGTCCAAACCAGGAGAGCGCTTCCGGCAGCCTCGAAATCGGCGTTCCGTTAGTGATGACTAGCGTGATTCCCCTGGCAATCGACATAGTTCCCAACGTCACGATGAACGGAGGCACCCTCATTTTCGTTATGGCCAGACCATTAACATATCCAAAAGCAGCGCTAAACGCCAATGCTGTAACAAGACAGATCCAAAGCGGAACGCCGGAAGTCATCATGGACGCCGTCAGGATATTTGACAAAGCCAAGTTAGCGCCGACTGATAGGTCTATCCCTCCGGTAATGATGACAAAAGTCTGCCCTATCGCAATAATGGCAATAACTGCGGTCTGTATAGCGATTGTCTTCAAGTTCAATGCCGTCAGGAAATAAGGACTGATTATAGTCAGGACGATCATGCATAGCGCAAGGATTGCCAGAGCTCCATATTTTTCTATGAATGTTTTGTAGTCGAAACCCTGTGTCTTCTCCATTCTCTCATCAGCCTCCAAAGGACTATTCAACGAGCATTCTCACAGCTAATGCCGAAGTCAGTTTCTTCATCGCTATCCTAAAGTCGCCAGTTTCATGATCTTCTCCTGAGTCGCCTCTTCGCGGTCGAGTATTCCCGTCAATCTGCCCTCGCGCATCACAGCAATCCTATCGCTCATTGCCAACACTTCCGGCAGATCCGACGAGACCATGATGATCGCCTTCCCCTGCCCCGCCAGTTCATTGATGAACTCATATATCTCCACCTTGGATCCAACATCAATGCCGCGGGTGGGCTCGTCCAAGATGATTATCTTGGCATCACGACAAAACCACCTGGCCAAAAGGACCTTTTGCTGGTTTCCGCCACTCAGTGATCGAGTGACAGTATCTATTGAAGGCGCTTTGATGTTGAACATGGAGAAAAGCTCTTCGGATCTACTTCTTTCTGCCTGATGGTCAATGACTGAATTTCTGGAGAACTGATCCATAGATGCGAGGGTGATGTTCTGATAGATGGGAAAACTGAGGATTGCGCCCAGGTTCTTTCGGTCTTCAGTGAGAAAGGCTATTCCATTCTGAACAGCCAGTTTCGGCGAACTGACCTTTGCTTCCTTGCCATCGACATACACACGTCCCGAAACATCTCCGTCAGCCCCGTAAATCGCCCGCATGAGCTCGGTCCTTCCTGAGCCGATCAATCCGGAGAAGCCCAAGACTTCTCCCTCATGAACTGAGAATGATATGTCATGCAGCACGTTCTTCCTGCTCAAGTTCTCTACCCTAAGGGCCTCCTTGCCCTTCTTTGCAACGCATTTCGGGAAGAACTGTGTGATCTCTCTCCCAACCATCATCTGTATGAGATCATCTGTATCAGCTTCTTTGATGTCCCGAGTTCCTATATATTGCCCATCCCTGAGAACGGTGACTCTATCGCCGATCTCCTTCACTTCATTAAGCCTGTGAGAGATGTATATTATCGAAACATTTTCCTCGCTGAGAAGCCGTATCTGCCTGAACAGCTCACCAATTTCCTTTTCGGTCAGCGACGCTGTCGGCTCATCCATGATAATGATCCTCGAATCCGCCGATATCGCGCGAGCAATCTCCACCATCTGCTTTTGCGCTGTAGTAAGTCTCCGCGCCTTTTGCGTGGGTGATATGTTCGCATTCAGCTTTTTCAATGCCTTGGCGGCTTCAGAGTTCATCTTCTCCCAGTCGATATGTTTAGGCCAGCCCTTGAGGTGTTCCCGGTTTATGAAGATATTCTCGGCCACCGTAAGATCTGGGATCATGTTGAGCTCCTGGTATATCATGCTTATTCCCAGTTTGGAAGCATCGTTAGTGGATGAGTAATCCACCTTTTGTCCACCCAATATTATCTCGCCCGCATCCTTCCGATAGACTCCCGCGAGGATCTTGACAAGAGTGGACTTTCCAGCTCCGTTTTCGCCCAAAAGCACGTGCACCTCTCCTGGTTTCACCTTTAAGGTCACATCTGATAGGGCTTGGACACCAGGGAATCTCTTGTCTATGTGGTTCATCTCTAACATGTATTCCATTTACTTTCCCTCGTTTTTCGGTTTGGTGACAAGACATTTGCTGAATATGGAGATCTTCATCTCGTGCACCCATCCCTCAAAATGATCGTGGCCCATATTGATCAACGAAACTTGCTTACTTTATCGACCAATTCCTTGACGCGATCCACCTGAACACGGCCCCACCAAACACCGTTCTCCTTCAGGCTAGTACCGACGATAGCACCGTCTACGAGCGGCATAATGTCCTCGGCATTCTCCACACAAAGACCGCTTCCTGTTATCACAGGAAGGCTGGTTCCCGCCCGAACCGCTTCGATCTTCTCGAGAGGCGCAGCCGATCCAGTTTTGGTGCCTGTAACGATGATCACGTCAGCGTCGTAGTATTCCGCGTCCCAGGCCTGGTCCGAAATGGAACGATCTGCAACCAACGCATGCGCGCCATGCTTCACATTCACATCTGCAAGTATCTTGACGTTCTCTGCGCCGATATTCTTTCTATAGCGGAGGATGTTCCCACTGTCCCCTTCGATTATCCCAGAGTTGGACACATAAGCATTTACCCACTCATTGACGCGGATGAACGCCGCTCCGGAAGCTTTTGCTACGGCCATAGCCGGTATGGCAGCGTTCCAATTGAGAATGACCCCGAAAGGTATCTCTATTGCATCACGCACAGCACAAGCTACTGCAGTCATCGTTGCTACGGTCTCAAACCCAACATCTCCGGGAGCCAAGAAAGGGTAATCTCCCGAATTCTCAAGGATTATCCCGTCGATCCCTCCTTCTTCGTATGCTAGCGCTTCCTCTACAGCATGGTTGATTGCAACCGCGAGATCTTCACCTTTGTATCTAGGAGAACCGGGAAAAGGTAAACAATGAATAGTGCCTATCAATGGTTTGGGACGCTCAAATATCTCTGATAGTGCATTAGCCTTTGGCGGCACAGCGCTCATGCGGACCACATACCTTTCATCGATCAGTGTTATCTGTTACATGTTTTGCTATCAAAAAAGGACCTTGTGACGGCCTCTGTCGGCAATCCTGTTCTCGCCCCTACATGTTGAATCGACAGTGCTGCTGCGGCATTTGCATAATTGACAGCCTTCACAAGGTCCCAACCTTTAACTAAACCCGACAAAAATACTGCATTGAAGCAATCCCCGGCACCTGTGGTGTCAACTACCGGTACCTTGAAGGCAGGGACATGAAGATGGTCATCCCCTGAAAAAACATCTACCCCGTCTGCGCCACTTGTTATGACCACAATTTGAGGGCCATAGTCCAGCAAGGTCTTAGCGCCCTTACAGATGTCCTCGCATCTGACTAAAGCCTTCAACCCTGCTTCGTTCAGAGAAACGATATGCAGTTTCCTCAGGACATCTTCCCAAAAATCCAACCCACCACTATCGGCAGTAGGTTCAATATCGATGGATACTCTCACGTCATTGTTTACGCTTGATGCGACGAATTTGGCAAGCTCAAGATCGAGGGAAGTCAAGTGCACATAGCGTGCATTGTTGAGGTAGTCCACATCGACATCCTCAATAGAGGGGACAAGCAGTGGGGTTTCAACAACAACCAACGCTTTCTCCCCTGTTGAGTCCAACTGGATAACGCCGAAATATGTAGGCTCACCTTCCTTGACTACTAGTCCGCCCTGATCCACACCAAATTCCGCCAGACCGCGGATGGCAATACGGCCAAAGTCGTCGTCACCAACTGTTGTGACTATCCCGGTCTTGGCTCCAAACCTAGAAGCCGCACAGCAGAAATTGGCGATTATGCCGCCGGGATATTTGCCCAGCAATTCGCCCCTTACCTTTTCATCATGCCCAGGCAAGTGGTCTACCTTGATAATCAAATCGACACTTGCATCGCCGACACCAATGATATCCAACATTTTGTGCCCCTCTTGATAAGTATTTGTAGTTGCGCTTCATTTGCACCTTCGTGCGGTTCTAGTTCTTGGCGCACATTTGTGCCCATAGGCGCACATTTGATTCTTGCTAGATTGTTTCGCCACGAACCGCAATACTCCTTCTCCGTTTCAAAAAGATTCTTTGTTTGTTGTACAAGAAAGCGGAGCTTTTTGTGGCGAAAATCCTTGGGCAACGTTGAATTTAGGACCATGCCCGGGGCTTACGGACAGTTTTGGAAGAGGTTGAATATGATTTGCGGGGGGTATCGAGGTGGC
>DUWJ01000057.1 GCA_012842765.1 Bacillota bacterium
AGGAGCATCCACATCCACAGTCGTGCCGTCTAGATCCATATGGATAGGCTCGTAAGGGACATCCATTCCGACAACCGTAACCTCGGCCCCCACTTCGTTCGCCTTGGCCACAATAACGGCCATAGCCTCGGGATCCTGTGGCGACACGACTACAGGCACCCCTGGCTTAATAATCCCGGCCTTGTTGGAAGCGATCTCAGAAAGGGTGTTGCCCAGTCGATCCATGTGGTCCATTGCTATGTGGGTAATCACGCTCACTTCAGGGGTCACCACGTTGGTCGAGTCATAGGTACCGCCTAGGCCTGTTTCAACAACGGCTATCTCCACACCGGAGCGCATGAACCACTCAAAACAAGCTGCAGTCAGCGCCTCGAATTCCGTAGGAGTCCCTATGTTCTCATTCTCGCTCAGCCTGGCGATGACGGGAGCCATCTCTCCAACTAATTCAGCGAGCTGCTGCTGGGAAATCTCCCTGCCCCCAACCTTTATCCGCTCCGTGTAGCGCTGCAGGTGAGGCGATGTGAGCAATCCGGAAACATGTCCGGCCTCTTCCAGCGCGGATTCGACCATCACCGAAACAGAACCCTTGCCGTTTGTTCCCGCTATGTGCACGTGAGCCATGCTTCGCTCCGGGTTCCCCATCGACTGAAGCAAGGCCTCAGTGCGTTCCAATCCTGGCTTGATCCCAAATCTCGAAAGGGATCTCAGATAGTCAACGGCTGCTTCATAATCCATCTACTCCATGCCTCACATTCATAAAACAACTCTCGAAGAATACATGAGCATTGGAGCAAACCCTCTTCACGCTCTTCCGCCTTCGGCCACACGCTCGGCGACTGATTCTTCCGAAACGCCTTTATCTCCTGCTTTACAGCTTGCAGCTATCGCCCACGCGCACTCATCCCGCAAGGCGCACTCTTCGCACTTTGGACGCCTAGCGCGGCATGTTCGCCTTCCATGGGCCACCATGTTCATGTGCAGCTGGTAGACGATGTCCTCCGGCACAACGGCGCCCAGTTCTTCCTGTGTCTTGGCAGGCTGTTTAGTATCAACAAGGCCAATTCGGTTTGCAACCCTGTGCACGTGGGTGTCTACTGGAAAGACTGGCCTCCCCAAGGCAAATAAGAGTACGCACGCGGCGGTCTTCGGCCCTACACCCGGAAGCGAAGTAAGGTAATCGAAAGCCTCGTCATCATTCATGGAATCGATGGCATCCAAGCTAATGCAGCCGTAGTCCGCCTCTATCCTGGAAAGGACTTCGATTATGCGCGCGGCCTTTATGTCCGCAAGCCCGCCCATGCGGATCACTTCGGCGATCTCGGACGGGGATGCGGCAGCCACAGCCTCCCATGAGGAATAGGCGCTTCGCAATGCAGCGTAAGTCCGGTCGGAATTCGCGTCCGAAGTATTCTGCGTAAGCATGATGTGGATCAGCTCGCCGACGGGATCGCCATTTGGCGCCAGCATCTTCGGTCCATACATGTGTCTAAGAGCTTCGTCCACGCGCCTCACAATCTCCAAAGAGACGCTGGAGGGGGCACGGACCCAGCCTTCGCCCCCGGCAACGTCCATGGGGACCCCGACCTCGTCAGTGTGCCTGTCAGACATCATCACTTATCCCTCTAGCTGAGCTATTCTAGCTCTGATCTTGACCAACTGCTCCTCATACTCCCCGAGTCTGTCGCGTTGCTTCTGAACTACTTCGGCAGGAGCCTTTGTAACGAAGCCTTCATTGGAGAGCTTCGCGCGGGCGGATTTCACCTCGCGCAGGAGGTTCTCCTCCTCGCGGCGCAACCTGTTGGTCTCCTTGCCGATGTCGACCATCCCCGCAAGGGGAAGATAGACTTCTATCCCTGGCACAACCGCTGCAGCAGCTTTCTCTGGTTTGGCCGCAGACACATGCTCCACAGTCACGCTGGCAAGTCCCGCAAGGTGGGCAACGATGTCCACATTGACGTTGATAGTGTCGAACGCCTCACCGTCTGCGTGGAATATTGCGTCCACCTTCTTGCCTGGTTCAACGTTGAACTCAGCCCTGATGTTCCTGATGGCTCTCACCGTCTCCATCAAAACGGCCATCTCGGCTTCGGCCACAGCGTCGATCTCGTCTTTATCCGCTGTAGGCCAGGGCTCTATCATTATGCTCTCGCCTGAGCCGGGCAAATGCTGCCAAATACCCTCGGTGATGAATGGCATAAAGGGATGGAGCATCTTGAGTGAACCGTCCAACACCTTCCACAAAACGTACTGGGCTGTACGCCTGCCGACTGGATCGTC
>DUWJ01000058.1 GCA_012842765.1 Bacillota bacterium
CGATTCGTTTTCGTGAAACCAAGAAAAATAGAGAATGTACTCTCCATCAGGATCAAGTTTGCTCATCTGCTCACTCAGCACATAACTTATGCGGTTCCAGCCGGGCACAACCTCGGCGGCCGTGAACGTTCCGTCCACCCAATCCCAACCATCGGTGACGTCCGCCATGCCGAGGAAGAATCCGTTCGGTACCAGCTCGTTTCCTTCCGGCATATAGAGGTCTATAACGAGCTTGTCCTTCCCGATCCACTCCGCAAGTGCATCTCCCGCAAGGCCCAGGGCAAGCTTGGTCTCAAGCGCACTTCCGCTGGGAATGATCGCCACAGCACATTTTCCGTCAAGGCTCACATCAGGCGCCAATTCGAAAACGGCCCCTGTACCGTCATTTTCATACCCCACAAGCTCACGCTCGTACTCAACTGTCCACGCGGCCGCAAACTCGCCGTCAACGGCCACAGGGGGCAATGACAGCGATTCGAAGGTGCCAAGCCCGACTGCATCCACGTAGAACGTCTCTGCCAGTGGAACCTTCTGCTTGTCCATATCTGTCCTGAAGAACGAAAAATACAGCTTATACTTTCCGTTCTCCTTGACGTTCTTCATGCCATCAGAGAGCACGTAGATTATCTCGTTCCATCCTGGCGAAACATCTGCCTCAGCAAAAACTCCATCGACCCACTCCCACCCCTTAGAAAGGTCTGCCATGCCTAGGAAAAAGGAGTTTGGAACGACTTTCATCGTAGCCGGTATGTAAACTTGAACGCTGACTACATCATGCTTGTTCCAGTCGACTAGATCTTTCCCAGAAAGCTCGACCCCGATCTTCGTCTCAGGAGCACTTCCGCTAGGGGTTATCGCCAGAGCTCCCTTTCCATCGCTTGCAACCTCGTGCGTCAGCGCCAGCTTCGCACCGGTGTTATCGTTGTCGAACTTCGCGACCTCTTCGGCAGTCTCCATGCTAAACAGAGAAACTCGCCCATTGTCAGCTCCCAAAGCTATGGCGTTCAACGAAAACACAACCACAACTGCGAAGGTCAACACGCAAAAGGATAAGTCTTTCCCAGTTTTCCTTACCTTCTCCATTTCGGACGCCTCCCTTTTCGTATGACGGTTTTACACTGCCACATATGCCCTGCAGACGCGGCCTTAATCGGTTAAGCTGGAGGCGGAAAATGAGGCAGGCCTGAGAGCCCACCGCCATGACGCAACTTAACCGATTAAGTATAACTTAGCACGTATTCCACGGAATGTCAATAGCCACCCTCGCAAGCCGCATTGCCGGGCATACAAAAAGGACCCCCGGATGATTCCAGGGGCCCTTGTGGTAGCTAGTTAGCCTTAGAACGGCACGTTCACCGAGAGGGTGAGTAGCTGCCAGTTCATGGCCGCGCCAGGATGGTTCCTCAGGTATGCCCAAGGCTTACCCGCGTGGAACCCGCTAGTATCAGCCCTCTTCAGGCCGTCAACGCCGTAGGCGATGCTGATCGTGCTCTCGCCCACTGTACCGGTGACGCTGGCCTTCAGATAGTTCCTGCCACCATCATCAAACGGCGCCCAGGCACCCTCTTCGCGAGCGAAGCCTTCCTGACGGAAGGTATAGGTCAGGCCAGTGCTTATGCTATCGCTGGCCTTGTATGTCAGTGCTGCGCTAGCAACCGCTTTGCCCTTGGTATCCTTGCTCAGCACGCCGAGCTTGGCATCAAAGGCATCGGTGATCTTGAGAGTGGTTCCGGCATAGCCGTAGAAATCGGTCGTCGCCTCTTCTTCGGCTTCCTTCTCATACGCTGCCACAGCTGCAACCTGCGAGTTCGCTGTCTTGACGAAGCCAGGGTTGAGGTCAGTGGTGTAGATGCCGTATCCGAACAGGTCGGTTACAGGCTCCTCAATCATGTAGCTTGCATTCGCCCCAACCTTGAGTCCCTCAACGGGCTTGCCATCGATATCAACGCCCACCACGGTAACCTTGTCGACTCCGTAATCGCTTGCTTTTCCATACGAGTTCGCCAGGTAATCGACGTAAGGGTTGAGGTTGACATTCATCACGTCATAGGAGACATCGGCATGGACTTTGTATCCGTCGTAGGCGGTGTCCACGTCGTCGTCGAGGTCGGCCTTGTATGCACCGGAAACGGTAACAGCCATGTCCGCGAGCGGCTCCACAACCACTTTGGCAGTGGTTTCGTTCCACTTCGGATCTGCGCTGTAACTCATCCATAGCGTGTCGCCGAGGGTGAGCTTCACAGGGATACCCAGCGGAATGCCGACGGTAACTCCGGCTTCAGCGGCAGCGGCGCCCTTGTAGTCGTACAGGAGCTTTCCGGCCTTCATATTGGCGTAGCGCGATGTGAAGCCTCCGCCAACCGCGGTGTACTGCATCCAAGCATCCTCGAGCTGTCCAATGGCTATGTCGCTGAGCTTGATCTGGTATGCATAGTTGTCCTCAGGACCCTCGAACTCCCAAGCGCCTTCCTTGGTCCAGTAACCAGCGCCAGCAATGCTAAGAGTGGCGTCGATTCCTGGGATCTTTCCGGCTACGTCAGCGCCAAAGGTCAGATCGTTCTTGTCGTCATCGACAACGGTATACGCGCCAACCAGGCCGAGCTTGAACTCTGCCGGGAGGCCATAGGTGACTCTGCCCATGTAGGCCTCATTCCCGTCCGTAAGGCCAGCGGCGTACAGATTGACATCTGCGCCGAGCGCCTTGCCCTTGGCATTAAGAACAACACCGCCGCCAAGCTTCGCGCCGATTCCTAGCGGATCGCCGAGAGCTGCGAACTTCTTATCATTGTACGAGTTGTTGTTGCTTACCCAGAACGAGAACGGAGTGGCACCATATGAGAAATACCAATTGCCCAAAGCCACTTCCGGGCTTCCCACAAACGGCTCTATGGTCAGCGGAAGGTATGCTACTATCGACTCGCCCTCTGTGAAGGTGAGCTCGAGATCGAGGCTGCTGGCATCGCCCAAATTCGTGGGATTCCATTCTCCGGCATCGTAGGTCCAGCCAGCGTTATATTCTCCGCCCAGCGTCAGCTTTGATGCGGAGGCCGGGATCGCCATTGCCGCCACTAAAAGTGCGGCAACGATGATTGTAAGATTCTTCTTCAATTAAGCGTCCCCCTTACGGTTTTTTGTTCCACGCCTCGTCGCGGGCTTCGTGGGGGGGATCTTGGGAGTATCCATGTTTCCTCTCAATTCCCTTCCATCCAGCATTGCTTCTCGGCGTGTTGCGGCTCTGTCGCGCTTTGCGCGGTCTGGCCGCTATAGACTCGATCCTTCAAGCAACCGGGGGTGCACCTCCTTTCCGGCTTTAAGGACCGAAAACTGTTATCCAAACCGCCACGGTTCAGAAAATAGAACCAATGGGACTCCGAGCCTAACTTGGCGTTTGGCTCGTCGACTGCTTAATTCTACACTCATTCCATAAATCCTTCAAGCATCGGAAACACAGGCCGCCAATTATTCTTCGTTTAATTTCGCATCATTTCACTACATGCTCCCATTCAAAGAGGGATAAAGCGCTTGCCAGGGGAGGAGCTATTTCAGAGCCGAGAAGCCGGCTTGTCCAGAGGAACAGGCCTAAAAAAGCGCTACTTCGCTTCCATCCACGATTTTCCCCAGGCGATGTCGACTTTGAGCGGAACTGAGAGCGCCATGGCGCCGCTCATCTCCTCATTTACAATTTCCACGACTTCCTCGAGTTCATCTTGAGGTGCTTCGAGAACGAGTTCGTCATGGACTTGAAGAAGCAGGTTCGCCGAGTAGCCACCATCTCGCAGCCTCTTTTGCACCCCTACCATTGCGCGCTTTATTATGTCGGCCGCAGAGCCTTGAATCGGCGTGTTCATGGCAACCCTCTCCGCGAACTTGCGAACCTGGAACGACGGACTCGACAGCTCAGGCAGATATCGTCTTCGATTCATGAGCGTTGTTACGTACCCGTCCATCTTGGCCTGGGCTACAATGGAGTCCATGTAGTTTCTCACTCCACTATATTTCTCAAAGTACTTGTTTATGAATTCCTTAGCTTCCCTTGGGCTGACTCCTATGTTCTTTGCAAGTCCGTAGTCGCTTATTCCATACACGATCCCAAAGTTCACGGCCTTCGCACGGGAGCGCATCTCGGGCGTAACCTCGTCGAAATCCACGCCAAATACGGCCGCCGCAGTTCTACGATGGATATCTTCATCCGCGAGGAATGACTCGACAAGCGCGGCATCCTGTGATATGTGGGCCAACACACGCAATTCGATCTGGGAGTAGTCCGCGCTGATTATGGACCAGTCCTCATAGCCAGGGATGAACACATCCCTTATTCTCCTTCCCTCTTCAGTCCTAATAGGTATGTTCTGCAGATTGGGATCAGCACTCGAAAGACGGCCCGTGGCTGTTACAGTCTGATTGAAGCTCGTATGTATCCTGCCTGTTTTTGAATTCACAAGCTCCGGGAGCGCGTCCACATATGTAGACTTGAGCTTAGAAATCTCCCTGTAATCTACGACTTTCTGTATTATCGGATGACTGTTGGCGAGGCTTTCGAGGACTTCGGCATCTGTGGAATACCCGGTCTTGGTCTTCTTCTGCGGCGGCAAGCCGAGCCTGTCAAAGAGGACATGCCCCAATTGCTTCGTGGAATTCACATTGAACTCCTCGCCCGCTAAAGAATAGATATCGGCCACCAACTGGTCGAGCCTCCCATCCATTTCCCTTGAAAGCTCACCAAGGCGCTTCGAGTCGACCTTGATTCCGGTCATCTCCATCTCCGCCAAAGTCGCGGCGAGAGGCATCTCTACATCGCGGTACAGCTTGTCCATACCACTGGAGGATATCGAAGCAAGCAGCGTAGCCTCGAGTTCGGGTAGCGTCCTCAGACACTCGCCGCACATTACTGCCATCTCCGAAACTTCAGGACAGTAACTCGCATTCCTCGCCTTCTTCGCCCCAGCCTCGATGGCCTCCCTCACATCAGGAATCTCCACACCGAGCCATCTCTCTGCCACATCGCACAATTGCGCATTGGGCGACCCTGGATCCACAAGATACGAGGCGATCATGCTGTCGAACGTGACTCCAGAAAGCGCACACCCGATCGACCTGAGAAGGATGATCTTTTCTTTTGAGTCATGGCACAGCTTTTCAATATCCGTGTCGGCCAATACATCGCCGAAGATATCCGCTACCGCCTCGACGGAGAGCCTTCCTTCTCCATTTCCTACAGGAACGTATGCGCTGAGGCCCTCAGCCTGAAAGGCAATGCCCTCAACCCTTGCTGTCATCGCTCGTGGCCCTACCCCGATCACATCAAGACCGAATCTGCCACAATCCTTCAGGCGATTCGCAAGCTCTCGCCCACTCTCCTCAGCACTGACGATCTCCGTCTTTGGGCCTTGCCCAATCCCGGCTTGTGAGCCGCTGTCAACATTTACAGCTGCGACCGCAAAAAGCCCGCCGGAGTTCTCTCCGGACGCGCCTGTCCCTGAAAGCCCCAACCTCTTAATGAGTGCGCGGAAATCCTGTTTTCGCAAAAACCCCGCAAGCCTCTGCGGATCTTGCCTGAGCATGCAGCATTCCTCTATATCAATACCCACGGGAGCGTTGCAGTCGATGGTGGCAAGACGCTTGCTCTCCAAAGCAACATCGCCATATTCCAGCAAGTTGTTGCGCAGACGTTCGCCCTTTAAGGAATGGACATTCTCCAGCACATTCTCGACGGTTCCCAACTCAGATACGAGTCGCATAGCCGTCTTCTCGCCCACACCCGGCACGCCCGGCAGATTGTCGGACGGGTCCCCCATCAACCCTTTGAAATCAGGAACAAACTCGGGGCCAAACCCGTACTTCTCCCTCACCTCATCGGGGCCATACTCCTCAAATTCGGATATTCCTTTGCGCGTAAGAACTACCCTCACATTGTCAGACACCAGCTGAAGCGCGTCCTTGTCCCCTGTAACAATGACCGCCTCGTCCCCGGCCTCCTCTGCCATGCGGGCAATGGTTCCAATGACGTCATCCGCCTCCCAGCCATCCAGTTCAGCAAGGGTGAATCCAAACGCCTCCGCCGCTTCGCGGATTATGGGCATCTGCACCCTGAGCGAGTCGTCCATAGGTTTCCTGGTCGCCTTGTAATCCTCGAACTGCTCATGCCTGAAGGTAGGCGATGGCCTATCGAAAGCACATACTCCGCCATCGAAATCCCCCTCTTCAAGCATTTTTGCTACCATGTTGCAAAAACCAAGCACCGCATTGGTGGGCATTCCGTCTGCCCGCGTGAGCGTCGCCGGAAGAGCGTAGTAGGCCCTATGCGCCAAGCTGTGACCGTCTATTATCAGGATCTTACGTCCCTTGTGTTCTTCCAAAACGATTATTCCTCCCCGCTAAATCTTCGGATATTCTTCCACAGGTATGGCGCAAATACCTTCTGAGGCCTCATGTGCCTCAAACTGCTTGAAGGATATGGCAGTAGTATGGTGAACACAACCATACGGACCTTAATCCTCGACGAAAGGAGCAGTGAA
>DUWJ01000386.1 GCA_012842765.1 Bacillota bacterium
CGGGCTGAATGTCTGATATAATAAAGCCTGCAAAAAGATCGGGGCGTGGCGCAGTTTGGCTAGCGCGCTTGCTTGGGGTGCAAGAGGTCGGGAGTTCAAATCTCCCCGCTCCGACCATTGAGTTTAGCCCCGAAACGGAGGTTTCGGGGTTTTTTCGACTCTAGAAGCTGTATCCGGAGGTGTAGCCAATTGGACCTGATTGCCACTCCCGTTGAGGCTCTCAAGGATAGGCTCGAACTGACTGCCAGGCGGTTTCGCAGGAGAATGGAAGGGCTCGACCGGAAGTCTGTCGGGATTGCGCTCGGAAGTGGAGCAGCGCGCGGGATGGCCCATATTGGTGTGCTCGAGGTCCTTTTTCACGAAGGTATTCACATAGACGTCGTCGTGGGATGTAGCATGGGCGCCGTTGTGGGTGGGTGCTATGCCTCTGGCATGGAAGCTGAAGCCATCGAAGAGGTGGCTGTTTCCATTAACAAGCTGGACGTGGCTCGCCATGTTGACCTTGTTTCTCCAACTAGTGGAGGACTGATGGCTGGCTCGAAGTTGAGCGCGCTGTTGAAAGAGCTCACTGGGGAGAAAACCTTCGACGAGCTGAGATTCCCTTTTGCATGTGTTGCTGCAGACATACTAACCGGTGATGAGGTGCCGATCGATGATGGATACGTCTATGAAGCAATGAGGGCTTCGTCCTCTATACCGGGCGTATTTCAACCTGTCGTCCATGGGAAACGTGTACTGGTTGACGGCGGAATACTCAATCCTGTGCCCGCCAACTATCTTCGCGCCCTTGGGGTCGACCTCGCTATTGCAGTGGACGTAATGCCCGTGTTGAGGCCATCCGAGGAACAGCTTGGCCGTGTTCCGTCAATACCTTCAACCCTAATAAACTCCTTTGACATCATGGGAAGGCTCGTTGCAGCGCCCCTCACACGCCTTGCGGATGTAGTTATCAAGCCCGACGTGGGTGAGGTCTTCGGCGCTGAATTATGGAGGGCCCCGGAGCTCATTGAGAAAGGGCGGGAGGCTGCAAAGGCAGCCATCCCGGCAATATGCAAGGCTTTGAAAGTCTGAACTGTCATGAACCTGCCACTTGCCGACTATCGTATTGTGATAAGGCAAGCCGGAGGTGAATGTAGCGTGGAATATGATTCCATCAACGTCGATATGTCTCAGGCGTGGGCTGGAGGATCGTTTTCGGAGCGGGAAACCATGGGTGTCATGGAGGAGATGCGGTTCTGGCTCCGCATAATGTCGGATCACGCCAAACTGATTAGAAACGGATTCGATCTAGCGGAAGAAGAGCTATTCCGCTTTGCGGACGCTTTGGCAGAAAACCTAGATGGAATGTTAGCTCGGGTTCAGTCTGTGAATCCTCCATTTTCGCCCGGCGAAGTTCAATCCTTCATAGCTGAGTCGAATGCCGTTGTTGTGCCCCTCAGGGAGTTCAAGGCCGACCTGGAAGTGGCAATCCGGGAGTGCCGAGTGATGACCGATCGTCCAGCAGAGCTTATTGACCACGTAAGGAGAGAAGCTGAATTCTTCCTCGGGATTATAAACGGTTTGGTTGGCGGCCCGATTCCCACTAGGTGCAATCTAAAGATTCCTACCCCGCCGGGGAAGGAGAGCGAGCCTGCAGCGCTTGCGCCGCGCAGCCTCATATCATGCATGGGACAATTTGCACAGTCGATCCTCCTCGACGGTATTCTGTTCTTCACGCACATCAACGGGGAACATGCCCAGGTTCTGTCCATTTACTTCAGGCCTGAAATCCAAGAGGAACTGGCGGAAACGACCAAGGGTTACGGGAACAGACTTCTATGTCTGCTAGATGAGATGACAGACAAGATCGTGCAGGGTTCGAGTTTTCAGGAGATGAAAGATGTGGTGACTCGGATCAGGGAAGCTACGATACCCTGGCTCGAGCATCTTCGGACTCTCAAGACTAAGATCGGTTCCTGCAGCGTGCCAACGGGTCAGGTCAACTTCCCGTATTCTCTGCTCGATCATATGGAACGTGAAGGCATGTATTCGATTGAATTGCTCGATATGGCTCTGAACATGTAATTCTATTGCTAATGCTGATAGAATCCGCGCGTGGGGGCCGACGAGGCCCCTCGCGCGTTTACTGGGTTGCTCACCTTATGGTAACCAAGAGGAACATCGCGGCGCACAGGATTTGTCTGGCGGTCTACAGTTGCGTAGCCGTATTGGGCCTAGTCGTCTGCATTATGCACGTGCCTTGGTAGGTCGGCAGGAATGGGTCAGCAGTTGCCGACACCGCTAGGGTGTTGATGGTCTTTCCGACTCAACTCGCAAAGCGGAGCAAGCCGGCTCTGTTGCAGTCGCATGTGGATAGGCCCGCGCAAGGCGGGCCGAACGAGCGATTTGCCCTAGCACGGGCGCATGGTCCCTATTACGGCTTTATGGCCTAGGCGCATCGAATAGGCAATGGGAGATGCAACAGACCAAGAAGCAAACGAAGAAGACGTGTAGCCAAAACCACCATCCGAAGAAGAAATGTTCGCCCTTTACAGGATCTGGCATTGCGCGCTCACCTCCATGATAACCTATGGCATCTTATGATCTAACGCGAAATCGGGAATTGTGAACAAAGCACTGATTTTCACTGGAGACACTGCGCCTATCAGGCGGTCATGCCTCCGAGACTCCGCGGCACTTGCTATGTGGTGCAGTAAACGATATTATCGTGTCAGAAGCCCGCAGGTTGCGGGAACATAGTCGGCGTCGTTTTCGTTATAACTATGTAGAACTTACAATGACGCCGATGCAGAAATAAGGTAGGCGCAGGTTTATGGATAATGGCATCGAGAATGATGGCGCAGTCGGCAAAGGCGAGTCGGCAGTCGCTTCCGCGCACGACGCCGTATCGAGCGGCCCATGTTCGGGTGAGCGTCCTGATTTATGTCCGGATGAGGGACGACCTGCCGATGAACGAATTGAGAATGTAGACATTAGAAGCGAATCGGACGACGTAGACATCGAAGGAATGATGGTTGGAGCTATCGCTGATGAAGCAGCGGCAGCAGCAGAGGCAGCGCGTCTAAGGGAAGCAGCCAGCAAGCGAGAGGCTGCGTTTCGCGAGGTAAGAGAGTACGTGCAAGCAATACTCCTTGCAATAGTCTTGGCTATGGTTATTATGACATTTATCGGGCGTTCCTTCGTTGTGGAAGGAGCTTCAATGGAGCCAACGCTCCACAACCGTGAACGCATAATCGTGGAGAAGGTCTCTTATAGATTCCGCGAACCTGCGAGAGGTGAAATCATCGTCTTGAAGAATCCTTGGAGGCCTGACCAGTCCGGAATGGCCGCTGCCATGGAAGCCATGCGGGAGCTCGTCGATTTCAGCGGATCCATGAGGCCGTACATCAAGAGAATCGTGGCCGTTGCAGGCGACAGGGTTCAGATCAAAAATGGCGTTCTGTATCTTAATGGCAAACCCATTGACGAGCCGTATATACTTGAGCGCCCGTGGTCGGATTATGGGCCCGTTATAGTCCCTGAAGATCACGTTTTTGTCCTCGGCGACAACCGCAATAACTCCGATGACAGTAGGGGAAGCGTGGGATTTCTCCGGGTCAACCGTATAGTCGGCAGAGCCTGCGTTCGCTACTATCCGTTTGACAGGATGGGTGTA
>DUWJ01000387.1 GCA_012842765.1 Bacillota bacterium
CCGTCGCCGAAGGTCCAGTATTTGTCCACTATCGTCCCGTCGAGATCATCCGCTGCCGCAACAAACTGGAATACCGTCCCGGCCGGCGCCTGCGACGGATTGACTGCACAAGCAGAGATGACCGGCGGAATGTTCTCTATGACGCTGACGTGGACAGGAACTATCGTTCTGGGCGCCCTGACGTCGTTTGTGTCGAAGACGACATAGCCGTCAAGGTCGACAGGCGGCACAGAAGCAAGATCCATAACCACATCGAAGACCTGACTCTGCCCTGGCTCGATCGTAGCAGAACCCGGGCTGACCGAGAGCCACTGATATGTCCTGAACTCGATCGCCAGGTTGTTTTCGATATAGCCATAAGCATCGCAGAGCACCTCAAGTCCGTCAGTTCCATCGGCGTTCTCAATGCCAATGGTGGCACTGGCCTCGTCGGCATCATTGCCGAAGCTCATGTCGAGATACTGGTAGACTATCCTGCCGTCGGGATAGAGCATGACCTCGAAGGTCAATTGCCCGGAATTCCACGACCTCGGCACGTCTTTGTATTCCACTATGACGCGGTCATTCTCCGCATCATAGTAGTGGAAAACGCCGCCGTCCTGAGGCGCACTGGCCGGCCTCAGGGTATCCCACCAAACAGCAAGAAGCTCGTTGGGGAAACCGATATCCGGCAGCGGAGTGTTGGACGTAGGCGAACCCAGAGTAGGTCCGAAGGTTAAAAACCCTGCAGCGTTCACCTTGACAGAAGTCTTCGGCTGCCCGTAGAAGGAGAATTCCCACGGAAGCTCTATCTCTTCGTACTGGTTACTCTTGAGCGTAGTCAGCTTCGTACCGATCTCCGATATCTCTGCCCACTCGAACTTAGGCCCGCCGGGCATGTTGGAGTCGCGCCATATGTAGCCGAACTTGTCCTGCCCGCTAGAGCCTTCCTTGATGAACTGTTCGGGCTCCTCGCCTGGCGACCCGCACGCGGCGGCACAGGCCTCAATGACTAGGTCAGCATCTCCCGTATTCGCAACGGTAATCCTTTCAGTTCGTGTGCGGTGAGCACGGATGGCCTGCCTTATCTCAGGCGGGTTCACTTCAGCCTTTGGAAGCGCGCGCACAGCTATGCGGAGCGTGGCGGTAGCCGTAAGGCCGTCATCGTCTACAACGGTCAGGACAGCATCGTACTCCCCTTCCGCTGTATAGGTGTGGGTTGCAGTGAGCGTTCCTTCGACAGGGTCACTGCCGTCGCCGAAGTCCCACACAATCCGGACGATCTCGCCGTACAGGTCGTAGGCGGACGCAGTGAAGTTGACTTCGAGAGGCGCTGCACCTCCCCGAGGATCCGCCTCGATAGACGTTATCACCGGCGGCATGATCGGGTTGACGTTGAGGCACGTGTCAACCACAATCTCCGGAGCGATTGGGTCGTTGCTTTTCACCCTGATGGCTGCAGGGAACGAGCCTCTCGGGAGCTGCCCTGCATCGAATCTCACATCGAGCATTGCGGAGCTTCCAGGCGCCACAGTCCCCTCCACAGGCGACACGTTTATCCAGGTAGGGCTAAACAAGATGGCCAACTCGTCGTGGACGTACAGTTCGTCCCTGGCCACCTGAAGGCCGACGGTTCCGCTGGAGTTCTCGATGCCTATCGTGCACTCGTTGGTGTGAGTGCCCAGCATCGATTTGTACTGGTACTTGATTGCGCCGTCAGGCGTCAGTATAGCCTGGAATGTGTATGGCCCTCCCGCGAGGGTTCCGGGCACATCCTGCCACTCCACGATGAACTTGCTATCGTCGCCCCAGTAGTAGACCATTCCTGATCTTTGGGGATCCAAGTCGATCCAGCATACAGCCAACAAGTCGTTGGGCTGGGTACTGTCCGGAATTGGTGTGGTCCTCCATGTGCTAAGCCATGTTCCGAACGAAAGATACCCATTGGAGGCTATGCCTATCTTGGTCTTTGCCTTTCCGTAGAACGGGAACTCAAAAGGCAGCGGCACCGTCTGTCCGCCGTCATCCTGAAGCGGAAGTGCTGTCCCGATCCGGCTTATGTCTATCCAGTCGAACTCGGGCCCCGCAGGATGATCGCTGTCGATCCAGATATAACCGAAATCGTCAGGACCTCCCCAACCGCGGGGCTCTGTAGCGGAGCCTTCCTGGCTCGAGCCAAAGAGCTCCACTCCAACGGAGTAGTTCAGTTCGCCTTCTCCCGTGTTCGTTATGGTCACCTGCCGGGTTTGAGTCTCTCCCCACGCAAGGTTGGACTCGACCGAAGTGGGGTTGATCTCGATCACCGGAGGAATGCACACGTTTATCTCTACAGTCACCACGCTTTCAATGCCCAAATCATTGACTACGTGAAACGAGGCATTGTAGTCGCCGACCGTCGAGTATCTGTGCTGAGTATCGAATTCGTGAACCACAGCCGAACCATCGCCGAAATCCCACCACTGATCCACAATGACTCCAACTGGGGTAGTCGCAGATGCACTGAAGACAACGTCCAGTGGTGGTTGGCCGTAAGCGGGCTGGGCTGTTGCGGAGACGATCACTGGTCCGCTTGCGGCTCTCAGCGCATTGGCGGCATTAAGTCTACCTCCTGTGACGCATTTGCCTTTAAATGCTGACTTCACATCAACACTGCCAAGGATTATGTCGCGCACAGTGCGATCCCCTGGTTTCCATCCAGGCGCGCCCGGATAGAGCAGCATATCAGGATTCTGGCTGGCTACGAGTGCAGCCACTCCTGATACATGGGGCGTCGCCATGGACGTTCCGTAGAAGAACGCGTATTTCTCAGCTGGTTCATCAGGTACTGGATCCGGCGGCAACGTAGAAAGGATGAATCCGCCCGGGGCAAACAGGTCAACAGTCTTGGCCCCGTAGTTCGATCCCCACCAGCCTGAATAGTAGCAAGGCTCGTCATTCTGCATGCTCGCCCCTACGGATATGATGTTGGGCAAGTCATATCCAGACGGATAGTGCGGTTCGAGGTCAGTATTGACGCCTTCATTCCCTGCCGCGCACAAAAAGAGCATTCCGGACGCCTCGATGACGTCCTTGACTATCTGTTCATATCCCCCTCCGCCCCAGCTGCAGCTGGCAATAGTAGCGCCGTTGGCGGCGGCGTACCGGATGGCCTTGATGGAGTCAGAGGTATATCCGCCATCGGGACCAAGGAACTTGATAGGCATGATGGTGACATTCCAGTTGATCCCCGAAACGCCTATGCCGTTGTTGGTCATGGCACCTATGGTCCCGGAGCAGTGGGTGCCGTGTTCGTCGTTGAGATCGCCCCACTTGTCGCGCTCATCCCTGTCGAACACGGAGTTGTCGTTGTTGTAGAAGTCCCATCCATGTATGTCGTCGATATACCCGTTGCCGTCGTCATCGACGCCTGGCTCGCCGTATAGCTCGGCCTCGTTTACCCAGATGTGATCGGCAAGGTCGGGATGGTCTATGTAAGTGCCTGTGTCGATTACAGCCACTATTACCTCGCTCGATCCTTTGAACATCGCCCACGCCTCGGGCGCGTCGATGTCGGCGTCATTGACTGGGTCATAGTACCACGGCATCTCCGGGTCTCTGTAATTTTCGGGCAGATCATGGTTGTGCAATGGCCACATCTGCGGGAAGTAGATGTCATTTGGAAAGACTGGTTCCGAGCACTTGTACTTTTTGTAGTCGCGTTCAGCTCGGATGATTCCAGGCGCCCCGCTCAACCTAGCAATCGCCCGGTCAACCGTTTCGCTTTCGGGAATATCTACTATTCCGACAGAAAGCCCGCCCGGAAACTTCTCTGTGGGCACAAATGATTGAACGCTTTCCAGACTATAGCCGAGCTTATGAACTGAATCGGCAGCCGCCTGGATTCGTATTCCGGTATCAAATTCCACTATTAGGCGGCTGGGATGGTATTCGTCGGGTCCAGGCTGCCATCCTCCGCCCATTTTTGCTTCGAACCCTAGTGCGCCCTGGGATCCCAGCCCCACGGTGAGCAGAGTCAGGAAGACCACCAGTAGCGTTGCTCGAAGCCTTGGTGACTTTCTATAGCCACATGCCATAAATGAGTTTCTCCCCTTTCCTCATCTACGCGCCACCGCCGGTAGGCATCACTTTCGTGCCAACCCGCAGCAACGCGCATGATAACGCAAGTTGCTACTACAGTTGACATGTGTCATCTCGAATCCATGCCCCACGCATCACCTCCCCCATCTGCCCAAATGTCTGACTGTCTATGCCTATGGCATGAACCGCGCGTCTGAATGCAGCGCTTGGCAGCACAAACACGCCCGCACGGTCAACCGTCCACGCGCTGAAACGGCCATGGCTGCGCCAAGACATAGGCTGTCGAATCTCTATGAACATCTTTCATTGAGGCCAGGCTCCGTCACTACTCGCACACTCAGTCAAGTAGTGAACGCCCAATTGAAGCAGATAAAGTGACATGCTGTTTGGAAAGGCGTCTCTTCTGTGGACTAATAATCAGGCAAAGCAGCTTCAAAGTAATGCAAAGAGGCTCAGACAAGTCCCGATATGAGACAGTATCCAGCCTCACTACGCTGCTTGATTCAACATTCAACACGTTGCATTTCTCACACTGCTTTACCTGACTTTGCGGCAACTTCAATGGTCCGAAATGCGCCCGCCACCCACAAAGCGTGCCATCCCCAGTTCAACTTGGCATTCGTCACCTGTTCACGTGTGTGCCTCAAACGATTTCATCTAGTATTGCTGAAGTTCTACCGCACTCCGAGCAAGTTGGAATACGCAGTTTCCCTTGCCCTACCACGTCAATCAGTCGCTGATGCGTATTCATGATACAAATTCGCTTTATTAATACTACTATTGCAAGCTTTGCTGTATTGCCCTGTTCCTAATGTTCATTGAATAAGACAAGCCGAAGGATCAAATGGGTGTGACGTTGTGAATTCCCAGACCATAGCATCATTTATGCAGTCAGCTTTGACCATCGCCATACCAGGCTACAAGCCTCCACTCATTGGCTTGCACAGCTAACTAAAGTGAGTATTTCATAAATTCCCCAAATTAAATGCATTATAGCTTGCCTTTTGTGCAATGTCAAAGCCAGCTAACTCCATAATCAGGGCAATCTGTCTGCCATGGCGGGATAGTAGTGGAAGGGCTTCAAAAAATGTGGCAGTGGTCCACGGCGTTTCCAGCCATTTGGGGCCATCTGCGCCCATATCTTGGTTTTGACATGGTTCCGCGGACGAAAACTCATGAGAATGAGGATGGTTGAGATCCCCACTATTGAGCCTTTCAGCAGCACATACCCCCAGAGGAATCTCCTGCCCTAGGCGCGTCAACTCGGCTTGGTAGCGGCTACTGCCAACGCCCATAAGTGGGCCCAAGGAAAAACGAGGACACCTTCGTAACTAACAGTGGCTTAATCGTGCTCCACAAGTCTCCGTAGCGTCATTTCTTCTCGAGCAGAACCGATTTGATCAGTACTTAAAGAACAAGAGCGTACCCTAGCCTGTACACGCTCGTGGCCTCGGGATTGAAGCGACCACAGCCTCGATTGGCTCCGCTCAACTGCCGGACATGAAGAGTGTTGTCCCGTCATCGTCTACTTTTTCGTACATGCAGCGAAAAATGACCCAATGCGGGCCATTGGCAACTATACGTGCCAAGCGGAACACGGCGTTGCAGTAATATGGTAATCACTGGCGTGATGGCAAAACCATGTCGGGAAATTCGCAGGTCACAGGGAGGCGCCCTTGAAGCGAGGTTCAGCGATGCTCTTTGTTTCAACCCGAGGTTGCCTTCCTGCAGCCCTATGAAACGGCTAAAGACTGAAAACCCGGCAGTCGCCCAGGAAATTATCGAGGCTTGCTTAGGCCTCGATGCCCCTGCAATCCTACGATCTCGTGGGATAGTGAGCTCGTTCGCCTCCTATGAGCTTGGGTCTGGTGCGGGCGGCTGTGAGGTGGCCGGCGCCTATCTTTGTGACTTCAAGGCGAACAGGCACGGCTACCCTTTTCAAATGCATGCCAATGAATGTGTCTCCTATATCGAGACCTGCGTGAGCACAGATAGACTCCACGACCACGGGATCTGCAAATCTCTTCATGGCCTCTGCCGCCAGCGCCCCGCCGGCTGCCACATGGGGAATGACTGTAACCCGCTCCAGCCGGTATCGCTCTGCGCACTCTTGTTCAACCACTAAGGCCCTGTTCAAATGTTCACAGCATTGAATGGCCAAGTATAACTGGTTTTCGGAGATAACAGGCAACAACCCGGCCATTATCGCTTCAGCAACATCGACGCTGGATGCCGACCCGATTTTGCGCCCCATTACCTCGCTGGTGCTGCAGCCGACCACAACGATGTCGTGCGGTTTCAGCCTTGCCGCCTCCAAAAGGCCCTTTAGAGCTTTGCCGCTTTCAGCTGTCAGTTCCGCCATATTCATGCCTCTACCTCCTTCCGCCACCATGTCGCAGGCGGCGCAATGCATCTCATTCATATAATAGATGTAGAGTTAGTATTCGCCACAGGGTTGGCCCCTCTCCTCCCATTGCTGCAAGAACTTTGGTCTCACATTAGGCCGGCGAATACCAAAACCCTCGCTGTCGGCTACTTCGTATTGTTCAAGGCGTAGTGGCATCATGTAGCATGCCAACAGCATTGCCACACGTACGGACATGAATCGCTTTTCAACCTATTTCCCAGCAGGCGGCCATTTGCCTTTTCCCATTTCGGGGGTGATCTGTTGCAGCTGCTCATTCAACTTGTCAATATATTTCTGCATCGCGTGTTTATCCGCTAGGTCAACCCCGTCTTCAAGCGCCTGGGTTAAGATTGCTTTTGCCCATCCCCAGTTTTCAGACATGTCTGCCTGCTCTACTATCCTGTCGGCGATCTTCTTGAGCCGCTTCGTGAGCTCTGCCGAGTTTTTGATGTAAGCTTTCCGTTGGAGAAAAGCAAAGAATGCTGTGAGCACTGGCTCCACTGCCTGATAGAATTCCGGACCTGCCAATACCTTCCTTGGGAGAAGGGTGAGGCAGCATGCCCTTAACGAATCTGTGCTCCACTCTTCCGGCGTTTCCAGGTAATAACCGTACATCAGATCGGCGAATACGCCTATGACAAACGCACTCTCTTCCTGCTCGTCGGCTGAAAGGCCCGAGTATTCCTCACTCCGTTCGAATTCATCTATCCATGCAGAGATCTTGTCCTCTACTTCCTGAGCCGTCTCGTTAGAATAATCCTTCATGCCAAGTCACGCTCCCGTCATGCAGACGTTAGGGTTTCACCTGAGCAATCCCTTTCTACGCTATTTTGCCACATTCCGCACGCTGATACTACCCCAACCAAAACTAGCCTGCACTTGGAGCTATGCCCACAACTCCGCCTCCAAAGATTGAGAGATGCTCATATGATGCCACACGCTCCTGTCTCGTGCCAGAGGCAATACACAGATCACCAACACCTGAATGGGAAACACGCCAGGCAACAACGTTTGGGAGAAAATAGCGAATAGTAAACGCCATGGCCAAAGGGGTACATCCCTGCCCCGAACTGATGAGGCTGGGGCGATA
>DUWJ01000059.1 GCA_012842765.1 Bacillota bacterium
AAAGACCCCTTATTTGTTTCGAAAGTCCAAGTATTCGTCTGAACATCTTTCTGGCACGTGTGTGCCAGAATGCGTGGTTAGGATTGGATCTTGTGATCTTTGACACGTATGCAACCGCAATATGGGGTGCGTTGTCTATCTAAATTTGCAGGAGGTAAGGCTAATGTATCGGTTATCCAAACGAGGTTGGCAGTTATCTGCCGCAATTACTATGCTGGCACTCATCGCGACAATGTCATCGTCAGCAGTGTCAACAGCAACCACGATTCCTCAAGCTAAGCTGCCATTACTCATTAGCAGCGCAGGCCAAGGCAATGGCGCATTGGTAGCCATGGCTCTAGCCGATAGGGTCAAGCTACCCTACGATTACTGCGATGTTCCCACAAGCAAGCATTTGGCTATGGGCGTAGGACTTGAGGGGTTCGTGGAGGGCGAGGGCGCCCACAGGGAAATCAAGTCCACTGCCCCTAAAGGGACCCCTTACAGAACCGTAATACTAGTCATGGGGGCTAGCCTAAAGGGCATGGGTGCATCAGGCCTTTCATTGAACCAAGAGGTCTCACGTTTGAAAAGCGTCATCAAATACTGCAAGGACAATAAAATCATGTTGGTGGGAATGCATGTTGAGGGCAGAGCCATGCGGGGCAAGCCAGGCTCGGATAACGAGGTCATCATCGACGCTGTTGCGCCTTCATGTGACTACCTGATTGTGATGAGCGCCAGCAACTTCGATGGCAAATTCACCGATCTCGGCGCAGAAAAGAAGATCCCTGTCAGCGTTGTAGACAAGACGAGCGAAATACAAACCATATTCCAAACCATGTTTGGGCTACCAAAATAGGCAGAGACATGGGTCTGCGACTGTCGCTGCCAGACGCAGACCCATGCCACGCAGCACCTGATACAACGCACCCGAAGCAGCAGAAGGTCATACGAAAGGAGATTGCGCATGTTTCTCAAAGTGTCACTCATACTCGCTGCGATGGTGGCAGCGTATGTGATCGCCAATGGACCTCTCAAACTCTCGGTAGAGCTGGCGATGGTGTTCGCCGCTATAGTTGGGGCGGTGGCTTCAGGCAACTGGCTTCCACTTCGTCATATAGCCGAAGGTTCATCAACCTACTTGGATCTGGCCCTAATATTCTTCACGGCCACACTCTTCATGAATGTCATCAAAGCATCCGGGGGTCTAGATTTGGTGGTCAGAGGAATACTTTCCAGGTTCGGAGATAAGCGGGCGGTAGCCCTCATTCTGCTTATGTTCGTCATGCTGATTCCCGGAGCACTAACGGGTGCCGGAAGCGTATCGGTACTGGTATCTGGTGGTGCCGTGGCTATGGCCCTCACTTACCTTGGCGTATCAAAAGACCGAATAACTGCGATGATATTTCTCCTGGCCGGACTAGCTGCCGTTGCCCCGCCTGTGAGCGTTTGGGCTATGTTGACCTGCGCAGGCACAGCGATTCCCTATGTAGGCTTTGAATTGCCGCTGGGCATACCGGTGCTGATTCTCGGAACGTTCACCGTTATGTGGCTCGGACTTCGCCCTACTGAAAGTATGGGTGATGAGGCAATGGCTTTGCCCGAGGTAGGCCCTGAGGTATCGGGCTGGCGCACTGCGTTGCCCTTTGTAGTAGTCTTTAGTCTAATTGTGGCTAGCAGAGTCTGGCCTCACAGCATGCCGATACTAGGCTTGCCATTGATTTTCTTAGTAGGGGCGATAGTTGCTTATGCCCTGAATTTCCGTAAGATTGATTTTTTCAAGCTATCATCCGAAACGGTATCTCAGCTTCTTCCTCTGCTTGCAACAGTGATATCCATCGGCATAGTGATCCAGCTCATGACGCTTACTGGAGTGCGCGGCTTGATTTCGTACGCTGTCATCGCAATGCCTCTATGGCTCGTCTTCACGCTCCTTCCTATCACAATTCCGGTCTCCGAAGGCATCTTGGGCTTTGGCGGCGCTGCAGTTATCGGAATTCCACTGATTTGGATGCTCAATTCAGTTGGACTCCATCCGACGGTAGCCTTGTCCGGATTATCGCTGTTGTGGTGTCTCGGTGACGCATTACCACCCACAGCCATAATAGGAAGGCTAACGTGCCAAACCGTAGGCTTCGAGGACAATTACTCAACATTCCTGAAGACGTGCGCAGTGCCTTGGCTGGCCATTACCGTCGTAGGCACGCTTATGGTGATATTCAGCCGAGAGCTGTCATTCCTCGTAAGAGCATAAGGGGGGCGGAGTTGTGCTACTGATAACTATCATGTACTACGTCATCACGGGCTACTTAGCCGTGTTGTGCTTATACAATTTTCTAAAAGAGAAAAGTGTTCAGAACGGAGTGATGTATGCAATCATCATGTTGCCGTTACTACTACGCCTATTCAGGCTCAAGTGAGCATGAGGATGGAGGTTAATCGATGTCTCGACATGTGTTAGCCAAGTTGACTACTGCGATTGTTATGCTTGCCGTGCTCATTATTGGCGGACAGGAACTCTATGCTCACCGCCATTACGAAGAGCCTGTTGTTCTAGGCCCCGGAGTAACTAGGGTGGAGAGGCTCTCCGATTACTTCGAACCCCTTCGGGGAACTATGAATGACTCTGTAGTGTATGTTCTGGAAGGTGAAGAAGAGGGTGGCAAGGCGTTCATCTTTGGTGGCAGCCATCCTGGAGAAGTGGCAGGAACGCTCGCTGCGATCGTGCTTGTAGAAAATGCCGTAGTCCGGCAGGGCACTTTGTACATTGTTCCACATATGAACAGGAGTGGATCTACTGGAACTCAACCTTCAGGCGGATACCCTCTGTATTATCACATTGACACTGCCTTTGGATCCCGAAAATTCCGCATGGGTGACCGGGTTACACATCCTTTAGATCAGTGGCCTGATCCTGATGTGTATATCCACTATCCCAGTGGTCAATCCCTCTCATATGTTGAAATTCGCAACTCCAATCGGTGTTGGCCTGGCCGACCTAACGGAACCCTTACTGAACAAACAAATTATGCAGCAATGGAGTTGATACGAAAGCACGATGTGAACATAGCGGTTGATTTTCATGAAGCAGAGCTGATGTACCCCGTTACCAACTGCATCGTAGCACCTAGCAAGAGCGCTTCTATTGCCACAATGGCAGCAATCAACCTGTCAATAGACTTCGATATTCATACTGAGCCGTCCCCACCTGGATATCGTGGTCTCTCCCACCGCGAGATAGGAGATCACTCCGATGCTTACCCGTTCCTGATCGAGGTTCCCGAACCGTTCCTTGACCAGCCTACTGGTCCCAAAACCGAGTCCCTTTTACTGGAGGGCAAAGATGAAATCCTTATGCGGGCAGGCGACAAGGGCCTTCTGTTTGTTGAATTCGATGAGTCGGGTAAACCCATTGAACTCAGGGTTGGACGACACCTCAGCACTACGATGAGTCTGCTGGAGGAGTGGAATAACTTTTCCCCAGACTTACAGATTTCTATAGAAGCCCCTGATTACTATGACCTGATGGACAATGGCGTGGGAGCATTCCTTCGCGATCCCGATACAGCTGACCCATCAATGGTCGTGTTTGACTGACGCGCGACAGTCATGTGGATATAGAAATATTCAAAAAAGGGAGGATGCAGACAAAGGCAGCTATACCATGACTCACTGGATTAGGGAAAAGCAAAGTATTAAGGAGGATTCACGCATGAGGAGAATGCAGTCATTGCTTGTGGCGATAATGGTGCTTGCAGCGTTTTCCATGACAACACAGGTGGCTTTAGCGTGCACATCCATTCCTGTTTCACCCGGAGCCTCTGCCGATGGATCGTGCATGACTACCCACACAGACGATTCCGGCACTGATACCATGCATGTCCGCGTAGTCGCTGCCGCTGATTGGCCAGAAGGTTCCATGCGGGAGGTATTGCGCGGCACGGACAACGGACCCTATACACAACTGAGATCGCCTGTGCGGGTTATGGGTGAGATACCTCAAGTAGCCCATACTTACGCCTACATGAACTCCTCATATTCGTTCCAGAACGAAAAACAGGTGGGTATAGGCGAAACTACCGTCGGCGGACGACGCGAGTTGAGTAACCCCGCTGGGTGGTTTGATATTGTGGAGCTTCAGCGCATTGCACTAGAGCGTGCATCTACGGCCCGTGAAGCAATTCAGATTATGGGATCGTTGGCCGAGGAATATGGATATGGTATTTCCGGTGAGTGTCTGACCGTCATCGACCCCAAAGAAGCGTGGCTTTTTGAGATCTGGGGTTGTGGTCCATTGTGGTCTCCCGGTTGTGGAGAACCTGGCGCTGTTTGGGTTGCACAGAGGATTCCCGATGGTCAGGTCGGGGTCTCCGCTAACCGAAGCAGAATAGGCGCAATCGACCTTACAGACCCCGATCACTTCATGGCATCACCCAACATCTTTAGTCTAGCTGAAGAATTGGACTTGTGGGATCCGAACAGTGGCATAGAGTTCAAGGTGTATGAGACGTATGGCTACAAAGAGCCTTCGGCCTACAACAGCAGAAGAGAATGGAGAGTGCTCAGCTTGCTAGCACCCTCACTCAACCTTGATCCATATGCAGAGCGGTATCCGTTCTCAGTGGTTCCCGATAAGCCGGTTACCCCTCAGGATCTCATGAGAATCAACCGTGATGTATACCAAGGAACCGAGTTCGATCTTACAGTGGGGATGGCAGCTGGCCCCTTCGGAACACCAAACAGATACCCCACATCCAGCAGAATGAACCCTCCGGGAAGTTCAGGCTGGGAGCGGGCCATATCCATGTTCCGCGCTGTTTACTCCACAGTAGTTGTAGCGAGAGACGGAATGCCCGACTGGATCGGAGGCCTTACATGGTTCGGATACGATGCTCCCCATACTACATGTTATATCCCGATATACTGTGGCGTATCCTATCTGCCTGAATCCTTTACCAAGGGATCTAGGGGCGGGTCATACGATGTGTTCTCCAGAGAATCAGCTTGGTGGGCCTTTAATTTTGTCTCTAATTGGGCCGACCTTAAGTTCAGTTACATGATCGAGGACATCAAGGCAGTTCGTGATCCTCTTGAGGCGGAGTTTTTCGCAATGCAGCCTGCTATCGAAAACGCTGCGGTTGCTCTTTACGAAACAAACCCGAACGCTGCTAGGGCATTCATCACAACTTACACCAACGGGTGTGCTGAGCGAACTGTGGATGCATATTGGAAGCTTGCAAGCAAGCTAGTGGGCAGGTATGCCGATGGTTACGTGTATGGCGACAATGATGCATATAAGGTCGAAACAGTAGGATACCCGGAATGGTGGCTCCGAGAAGTAGGTTTCGGAGAGTCTACCATTCCGAAGAGGTAGGCTATCCAAAAGCAACCCAATATTATTCTGGGAGGTTTGTTAGATGAGGAAAAAGACATTCATGGCCATATCGCTAGTAATGCTCTTGCTCGTCGCGTCTGTTGGCGCACATGCATGTACCTCGATACTAGTGACTCCTGATGCATCTGTGGATGGGTCAGCGTCGGTTACTCATACCTGCGACTCTGGAAACTCTCCATTTGAGATTGTGAAGGTGCCTGCACAGGATTGGGAGCCTGGAACCATGATTGATGTGCTTTATTTGCCCCAGTACACATTGGGCAATCAAATGCACGAGTATGCTGCTACACCCACCGGTAACCAGATTCCGCAGGTAGCCCATACTTACGGCTACATAAAGGCACTTTTCGGAGTGATCAATGAAAAACAGGTCGCAATTGGTGAAACAAGCATAAGCAGTCGTAGGGATTCTGTGAATCCCAATGGTTTCTTTGATATCACAAACCTATCAATTCTGGCAATGGAGCGTGCAGCCACTGCTCGGGAGGCAGTTCAAATAATGGGCGAACTGGCCGAGAAGTACGGCTATAAAGACGGCGGTGAAGAACTGTCGGTAGCAGATCCCTATGAGTGCTGGGTATTTGAGATGGTAGGCCCCGGCCCCCTTTGGGAGCAGGGTGACGATGCCCCCGGCGCTTACTGGGTGGCTCAGCGCGTACCCGATGGCCACGTTGCCGCTTCCGCCAATGCCTCAGTGATTCGCGAGATCGATTTCGACGACCCCGATAACTTCTTGTTCTCTCCTGGCATTGTGGAGTATGCGATAGAGCAGGGTTGGTACGCTCCAGATTCTGGAGAGCCTTTCAGCTGGAGATTGCATTTCTGCAACAGCGTTCACGTTCCGACTTCTGACCGCCGCGTATGGAGAGTGCTGTGTTTGGCTGCTCCTTCATTGGCTGACACACTAACGGACGAAGCTAACCTGCCTTTCTCAGTACCGGTCGATAAAAAGCTGTCCCTAAACGATATTAACACAATCCAGCGGGACCACTATGAAGATACGCAGTTCGACGGGAGATACTCCATCACAGCTGGCCCATGGAACAATCCACGAAGGTACCGAGGCCTTTCATTCCGAGTAGACGGCAAAGGATACTCATGGCAGCGAATGATCGCCCAAGTTCAGTGCGAATACAGCATAACGACCCAATCGCGACATTGGTTGCCGGATGAAATCGGCGCAGTGGTATGGTATGGTGCAGCCAACCCGGATCTCACCTGCTATGTGCCTCTGTACGCTTCCATGACCGAGCTGGCTCCCTGCCTGAATACTGAGGCCGGATCACACCAGAAATTCACCCGCGATTCGTACTGGTGGGCCATCTCGGCTGTTAGCACCTATGCCGACCTCAAATGGTCGTACATGTCCAAGGACATTCAGAAATGCATCGATGAATACGAAGGACGTGCCATCGACTATCAGTCCACAATTGAAGCAGCAGCTCTGGAGCTTTATGCAAAGGACCCCGAGCGTGCTATAGACTTCCTTACTACCTACTGCAATCGAAACGTCGAAACGGTACGAAATGCCTGGTGGGAACTGCTTGACTACCTGATTTGGAAGTATAACATGGGCTTCGTGACTGAAAACGGCAGAGTCAACAGCGTCAGCTACCCAACTGATTGGCTAAGACGCGTTGTCGAGCTGGACGAGCCCGATCACTACTAGGCCGGGCAAAGGATTGTTGCTCTGGATCGCCATATGCGATCCAGAGCAACAATCACGCATTAGCATAGATTACTCAAAATCCATCTCTCTGGACTATTTGATCAAAGCAGTGATTCCTTCTGCACAACTCCCCGCACTGCTCGTATTTCAATCGTCCTAGCTCAGCCGATTCTCCAAAGCCAGCGTGGTATGAGAAGAAAGATCAATGTCGAGTCTCTGCGTGAATTTGTACTTGGCCAATTTCGGTATCCTCAATTACCTGCTACCTGGTTCAAGTAGCAACACTCTTTGATGGAGCTATTCTTGCGTGTAGCTGACGTTCTTGGCTTACGTTCGTGATAATGCCCTTGACATACTGCTTTCAAGCGGCATACAGAGTGTTCAATCGAATATTATCGATAAGGAGGAATACCAAGGTGCCTAGAAAGAGCCGTTTTGTCATAGTTGCCGTAGTGGCCATGATTACTCTGCTTTCAGCAGGTGTATTGGCATGTACGTCCATACTAGTAACACCAGATGCATCAGTGGACGGATCCGCAACAGTCACCCACACTGCCGACTGCGGATCCTGTGCGTTCGAGATCGAGAAGATTCCCGCCAAGGACTGGGAACCTGGAACCATGGTTGAGGTGCCATACCTGCCGCAAGGAACAGGTGGACGAAGAATCAGCGAGGCTTCGTACTCTACAGGCAAGATGATTCCCCAGGTAGAGCACACCTATGGGTACATTAAAGGCCTATTTGGCATGATCAACGAGCATCAGGTGGGCATCGGCGAGACTACTATAGGCGGGCGCGCTGAGTTTCGCAATCAGAATGGCTACTTTGACATTACGAACCTGTCGATGCTGGCGTTGGAGCGTGGCGCTACAGCCCGCGAAGCCATTCAAGTAATGGGAGATCTGGCGGTCCAGTACGGCTACAAGGATAGCGGTGAAGAGTTGTCAGTCTCAGACCCCTATGAATGCTGGGTCTTTGAGATTGTTGGTCCTGGCCCCTTGTGGGAAGTGGGAGATCCCGAGCCTGGTGCTTACTGGGTGGCAGCTCGGGTGCCCGATGGGCACATAGCGGTATCGTCGAACTCGTCCGTGATCACTGAGATCGACTTTGACGATCCTGAGAACTTCATGGTAGGCCCAGGTATCCGCGAGTTTGCCGAGGAAAAGGGTTGGTGGAATCCGAATTCAGGCAAAGCGCTCAACTGGCGCTGGGATTTCTGTGACAAGGTGCGTACCGACTATAGCTACCGCCGCATTGCGCGGATCTTCAACAGGGTGAGCCCTGGAGCAGGCATCACTGAGGAAGATCCGCCCTTCTCCATCAAACCAACGGAGAAGCTTTCCATGGCTGATATCGCAGATCTCCACCGGGATCATTATGAAGGAAGCGAGTTTGACCAGACCACTAGCATCACAGCAGGGCCCTTTGCCAACCCAAGACGTTACCCAGGCTGGAACTTCAGGGTTGGAAGCGATGCGTATTCCTGGAACCGCACGATATCCGCCATTGGCTGTGAATACGTCATCATGACCCAGTCACGTTCATGGCTTCCCAACGAGATAGGCGGAGTGCTGTGGTATGGCCCAGCCGTCCCAGCCACAACGTGTTTTGTGCCTATTTATGCGTCCGTTTCACAAGTCCCAGCTACGTTAAACGAGGATGCAGGTTCCCATATGGAATTCACTCGAAAGTCACTGTGGTGGGCCATTTCCACCGTAAACACCTTGGCTGATCTGAGATGGAAGGATATGATCGTTGACATCAACGCTATGCAGGACAGATACGAGGGTGGAGCCATGAGGGAACAGAAGGCCATCGACAGAGCCGCGCTCGAGTTCTACGACAATGACCCCGAAGTAATGGTGGAGTTCCTCACCAGATACTGCACTAACAACGCCAATACTGTGCGCGATGCATGGTGGGAGTTCCTTGACACTCTTTTTTGGAAGTATAACGCTGGATTTGTTAATGATGGGAATAGGATCACCTCTCCGGGGTATCCAGCAGAATGGCTTGAGAGGGTAATCGAACTAGATGAGCCTGACCACTACAAAAGATAAGTACATGAGACATGGCAAGCTGAGGAAGACACATCTTGTCATGCTCCATTGTGACTCTTACTGCAACTGAGGATACCAGGTCTTCTCTAGCAGACCCATGCTATTTGCACACATAAGACTGATTAGTTGCTACGTACAGTTAGTCGTCAAGCGCCGCCGCTGAGATGCCACATTAGCGGTTCTCAGACGGAGGCGCTTGTTCAAGAGCCGTGCCTTTTGTCAATGGCCATTGAGTGTTTAGTGGGTGCAGACTGGAGCTACGGTGAAGGGAAGATGCTTACAATGGCACAGATGAATTCTGCCAGACAACTGCCTTTCAAGAAAGGCCTATGTTATGCCGGAATCGCAAGGACTACGGGTTTTGAGATGGACGATTTCAATCAACCTCATTCGAATAAAGGCGCAGAATAACATCGGCTCCTGCCCGCATGGCCCGGCGCAACT
>DUWJ01000060.1 GCA_012842765.1 Bacillota bacterium
AAGAGAGCCGGGGGTGGGTGGAACCCGGTGTGCGGGCAGCTCTGAACTCGCCTTGGAGCGGTGCAGGTGAAGTGGAAAGAGATTGTAGTCTGCAACGGGTGGCAGCGTTATATGCCCAAAAGACACGCTCAAGTTTGCGTGGGGCTGTAGCTCAGCTGGGAGAGCGCTTGAATGGCATTCAAGAGGTCGAGGGTTCGATCCCCTTCAGCTCCACCATTTTATTATCCATCGCCTCGTCGGCATGAGATGCTTGTGCGTGAAACAAACAGGGTGGTACCGCGGATATAATTCGCCCCTGACACTTGGCTGTCAGGGGTTTTTTTGTTCCCTAAAGCCGAAGGAGGAAGAAGAATGAGGGATAGGTATTGCTTCGAAGAGATAGAGCCCAAATGGCAGGCGAAATGGGAAGAGGACCAGCTTTACAAGGTCGGGGAGGAGACTGCCCGTCCCAAATACTACCTATTGGAGATGCTTCCGTATCCCTCCGGGCGGATCCATATGGGTCATGTCAGAAACTACTCTATCGGGGATGTAATAGCCAGACAAAGGTCGATGAAGGGATGGAATGTGTTGCACCCCATGGGATGGGATGCGTTTGGCCTGCCTGCTGAGAATGCCGCCATAGAGCATGGGGCTGATCCGGTGACCTGGACGCGTGAGAATATCGCGGCAATGCGAAAGCAGATAAAGAGGCTCGGATTCAGCTATGACTGGGATCGAGAGATCACTACATGCGACCCCTCATACTACAAGTGGACCCAGTGGCTCTTCCTCCAGCTGTACAAGAACGGGTTGGCGTATCGCAAGACGCAGAAGGTCAACTGGTGTCCGTCTTGCGCGACTGTGCTTGCAAATGAGCAGGTTGTTAACGGAGCATGTGAGCGATGCGATACACCTGTAACCAAAAGGGTGCTGGAGCAGTGGTTCCTGAGAATCACTGACTATGCCGAGAGATTGTTGAGCAACCTTGACAACATGCCTGGCTGGCCTGACAAGGTCAAGGTTATGCAGCGCAACTGGATAGGCCGCAGCGAAGGTGTGGACATAGATTTTCACGTGCCGGAGACAGGCGACAAACTGACGATTTTCACCACACGCCAAGACACTATTTACGGAGTGTCCTACGTAGTGGTGGCGCCTGAGCACCCTCTGGTTGACAAGCTGATCGAGGGGAAGCCAAATGAGGCTGAGATACGCCGATTTGTGGAGGATACGATAGGCCAAGACGACATAGTGCGCACGTCGGAAGAGACGGAGAAAGTTGGCATGTTTACTGGTGCCTATGCTGTTAACCCGGCTAACGGGGAGTCCGTCCCCATATGGGTTGGCAACTATGTGCTGATGGATTACGGAACAGGGGCGGTCATGGGCGTTCCCGCCCATGACCAGCGAGACTTCGAATTCGCCAAGAAGTATGGATTGCCCATAAAGGTGGTAATCACGCCCACAGGTGAGCGCCTAGATGAGTCTACTATGGGAGGCGCCTACGTGGATGAAGGTGTGCAGGTTAACTCCGGCCAATTTGACGGCATGCCGTCGATTGAGGCGAGATCGGCCATCGCTGATTACCTGGAGAAAGAGGAAAGCGGGAGGAGGGTGGTGCACTATCGTCTCCGCGATTGGCTCGTATCCAGGCAGCGATTTTGGGGCGCTCCGATACCGATTGTCTATTGCGATTCTTGTGGGATAGTCCCGGTTCCAGAGGAGGAACTTCCGGTGATGTTACCGGAGCATGTCAAGTTCATGCCCACCGGCAAGTCGCCTCTGATGGATTGCCCTCAATTTGTAAACACCCGATGCCCTGTCTGCGGAGGACCTGCGAGGCGTGAGACAGATACGATGGATACTTTCATCTGTTCGTCGTGGTATTTTTCAAGATACACGTCGCCGAAAACGGATGACGGGCCTTGGAAGCGGGCGGACGTAGACTACTGGATGCCTGTGGATCAGTATATTGGCGGCGTTGAGCACGCTATCATGCATCTCATGTATGCCAGGTTCTTCACGATGGCCCTTTACGATATCGGTCTGGTTGGTTTCGAGGAACCTTTCACCAACTTGCTCACGCAAGGAATGGTGTTGATGGATGGCGCCAAGATGTCCAAGTCGAAGGGGAACACCGTGGATCCCGACGAGATTGTCAATGAATACGGGGCGGATACAGCCAGGCTTTTCGTGCTGTTCGCGGCGCCCCCGGAACGGGATCTGGAATGGAGTGCTGAAGGCGTCGAAGGATGCTGGAGGTTCCTGCAGAGAGTATGGAGGCTTGTGCACCAGTATGTTCAGGCGGTAGGAGATGAGAGAAAGAACATGCATGAG
>DUWJ01000388.1 GCA_012842765.1 Bacillota bacterium
AGATCGCAAGCGCCTCATAGAGTCGCTTTCCAGAGCAGTGCGCGGACGCGACCTGCTCATCATCGATACCGCGGCCGGCATGTCCAGGACTGTGCTCGACTTTGTTCTGTCAGCCCAAGAGGCGATCGTCATTACAGCTCCTGAGCCAACGGCCATGACAGACGCTTATGCGATGATCAAGGTGATATCCCGAGAAAACCCCAATGCCATTGTCCGTATTGTGGTCAACATGTGCCACAGTCGAAAAGAGGCTGAAAATGTTGTCGAACAGCTCAGTCTCTTGTCAGACAGATTTCTCGACTTCACATTTGATGCGCTAGGGTACATTCCGGTTGACCCTTCGGTCAGTCAGGCCATAAGACAGCGTCAGCCGTTTGTGTTGGCTTACCCGTACAGCCCTGCTTCGGCAGCGATGGAATCAATCGCTCGCCGTCTGCGGGGCACGCCCCAAGCAGACGAATCCCAGGCTGGAGTGGGGCAGTTCATCAAGAGATTGTTAGGCGTTACAGCTCCGGACTATCTATTGTGAGGGGGTTGCCATGGATTTTCCTCCCCTCAAACCAAATGCGAGAATAGAAGTAAGGATCAAGGGCTATGATGAGTCGCCCAGATTTGCCACCAAGGTAGAAGGGGTCTCGAAGTCAGGATATTGGATATATGCTCCGTATACGGATGACTGGCGATCTATGATCCGCAAAGGTGACGAGATTGAAGTCGCGTATCCCTATAGAGGCGCCATCTATCATTACTACTCAGAAGTAATAGGCGAATCGGGACGCAGAGTGAAGCTGCTGGAGATATCGGAGCCGTTGTTTATCAGGCGCGAGCAGCGGCGGGGGTTCGTGAGGGTCCCAATATTGCTTGATGTCCAGTACGCGCCGAATCACGGTGACAACGGTGAGGTTCAATGGGAGAGCGGTGTAGCTGTAGACATAAGCGGTGGAGGAACATGCATTTTCCTTGCAGACCCTCCGTCATGGTTGAAATGTGGCGAAACACTCAAACTGGTTTTGCCGATTGGACCGGACGGTGGCCCTTTCAAAGTGTCTGCTGAAATTGTAAGAATTGAGGAATCAGACAGGCCCGAGCAGCCCGGGGTCAGCGTTGGTTTGAGCTTCATCGGGATTACGGATAGAGAAGAAACAGCGATAGTAAGGTTCGTTTTTGATAGGCAAAGAGAGCTTATCAGAAAAGCCATTGACCCGGAGTGATACAGCATGAAAGATGACTTCGCGCTGTGGCAGGAATACAGTAAGACTAATAGTAGCGCAGTGCGGGAGCAGCTTATCGTGAACTACGCCTATCTGGTGAAGTACATTGTCTCACGCATGCCTCAAGCCGCCATACCAGGCGTGGACTACGATGATCTCGTAGGATATGGAGTGCTCGGTCTCATAGATGCGATAGAGAGGTTCGACATGTCCCGAGGAGTCAAGTTCGAGACCTACGCCATGACCAGGATACGGGGGAGCATCATTGACAACCTGAGAAGGATGGATTGGGCGCCACGATCTGTTCGTCACAAAGCCAGGCAGATAGAGTGCGCCATGGCTGATGCCGAAAGCGTTACGGGACGGCCTGCGACTGACGAGGAGATTGCGGACAGGCTGAAGGTAGATATTGATACTCTCCATAGGTGGACGTGGGAGATCAGCATGGCGTCATATTCATCCCTCGACGAGCTTATCGCCGTTGATGATGAACACAACGTGGCTACGCTCCTTGACTTCGTGTCTGACGACGGCAGCCCGGATCCTGAGATGATCCTGGAAAAGGATGAGCTCTATGACGCCCTTGCTGATGCCATCGACCACCTGCCCGAGCGAGAAGGTCTTGTGATCAAGCTGTACTACTTTGAGGAGATGACGATAAAAGAGATAGCCAGGGTTCTTGGCGTGTCAGAATCGCGAGTATCCCAGCTTCATACAAAGGCCATGATGAGGATTAGAGTTGAAATAATGGAGAGCCGGGGTTGCCAATGTCAGCCCAGATAATGCCGGGAAGGGCGAGAAG
>DUWJ01000389.1 GCA_012842765.1 Bacillota bacterium
AATCAGGGAAAACGGGATGATTGCGCAAAGACTATCTGAGAATTGCTAAACAGTATAGTCTGAAGATACTACGATTTTTTCGTAGTATCTTTTCTTATGCTGCGAAACAATCGCAGTGTTGCAAAGAAATATCACGGGGCCACAGTATCTGCTCTGACCGGCTCCCAATGACCCTTCCCATCGGCCTCCCCTTTCTGCTGCCTTCCATGGAGTATGCCCCATCGATCTGGGCAGGTGGCCTTTGCGCGGCTGGCGATTCTCTGGTCTCCTGGAACTGGATCCTAAGTGGTGGGGGGTGCTCGAGTCCTCTCTGAGATGTGCTCAGATGAAAGGTATAACGTGTGAAATGTTGAACCAATATGAAGCGTCAGGTTACTGCTGAAGTAGGATGTCATCCGCGGGCGCGGGGGCTGGCCTGAACGTCCGCAGCGGGTTGGCATGCGCAACAGAGCACGACGTTGATGCGTCTTCGCGACAAGACAGGTAGGGCAATCGTATACGTTCCTATTTCACAGAGGAGGTGGTTGGACATGCCCGACAAAGCGTCAGGACAGCCAGTCGTCCTGGAATACGTGAAGATGCGGTTGCCGGAGCTTTCCGCTCTTGACCGCGAATCCACAGTCTTCATAATAAGTGTGAGCCCAATCGAGGTCCACGGACCCCATCTGCCGGTGGGCACGGACGTTTTCATCGCCGAGGAGCTGGCCGCGAGATACATCCGTGAGCTTTTTGCACGCCATCCCGAGCTTACATTCGTAACCCTACCCTCGCTATACTTGGGCTCAGACGCCCTTCCGGTGAAGGGATCGCTTTCGGTGCCTGCTCCCTATCTAGAGGGGGCCTTGTTTTCTTACGGCAAAGGCCTGGCGGCCCAGGGTTTTCGCTATCTTTTCGTGGCCGACAACCATGGCGGTCCTCGCCATCAGATGGCGATTGAAGCGGCGGCCCGGGCACTCTGGAAGAAGCACAAGTTTTACCTCATAGATCCGTTCAACATAGAGTTCCGCTACATGGTTGAGCACGACCCGGATTTCGTGAAGAGGACCGGACTCGGGCCCGGCGTATGCGGAGATGATCCCGACAGCCATGCAGGGACAAATGAGACATCGCTGATGTTGGCATGTTGCGAGGAGCAAGTCGCTGGAGGATACCGCGAAGTTCCGGCCTCTCTGCCCCCGCCGCACACAGGAGGGGCATCATTCGTAGCCGGACTGGCCAAGATCGTAAGGTTTTTTGGCGGAGATGTGCTCTCTCGCGACCTGGAACACCTTGCGAACACGTTGGCCTGGGTAGGTGATCCCGACATGCTGCCATACATGGGCGATCCGAGCAAGGCCACGGTCGAGGCGGGGGAGGCCATGCTTGCTGCCAGAGTTGAAGTTGCGATGGAGCTATTCGAGCGCGCCCTTGCGAGCGGGGGTAAAGATCCGGTGCACCTGGAGCCGATGCTTTGGGGCGTGAGAGCCATGAGAAAGCTGCCAGAGTAGCAGAATGCGGGCGGATTATGCATCTGGCAGATCCGCTCGGCCGACATGGAAGACCGCTCTATCTTGCGATCATCCGTCAACTGGGCCGCAACGCGCCATGGGCTGTAACCGCCCATCCCTGCCTCGGAGGGTGCGTTCTCCGCATTGCGGTTATCATAAAAACTTGCGGCCATAAGTTCAAATGACAGGCAAGAGATGGAATTTGACACATGGGAGAAGTAGATTATGGAGATTTGTTTTTTGGGGGGCGCTGAGGAAGTTGGCGCCTCATGCATACTTGTCAAAACAGAATCGGGGAAGAACGTGCTCCTCGATGCAGGCGTCAGGGTGAGCGAAGAGGGGACGGAAATGCTCCCCAACCTTGAGCCGCTCAACG
>DUWJ01000390.1 GCA_012842765.1 Bacillota bacterium
AATATCAGTCCGTACAATAGCATGCCGGGGCCAAAGAGAGGCCCCGGCATTATTATCCCCATGTCTACTTAATGGCGATGGCATTCTCCGTGCTTGCTTCGAAGAGATGGCACTCTTCCATATTCAACACGACTGCATGCGGTTCCCCGTCTCGCGCCGTTGTCCGAGGGTTGACCCTTGCCACAAAGGAATGCGGGCCCACCGTCAAATACAGGTAGGCCTCTGCGCCCATAGGCTCAACCACGTCAACCATGCACTTGACCGTCCTGTCTGCAGGCGCATCTTCCACGAAATCCGCATCCTGGATATTCTCAGGACGAATTCCAAGAACCATTCTCTCGTCAATGTACTTGCCGAGATCCTTGAACCTGTTCCCTGGCACCGTTATTTGGAAGCTCTCGCAATCCATGATGTAACCATCACCCTTTTTGCGCAGAACGCCAGGGATGAAGTTCATCGCCGGGCTTCCAATAAAGCCTGCGACGAACATGTTGTCTGGATACTGATATATCTCCAGCGGCGCACCGACCTGCTTGATGAAACCATCCTTCATAACTACTATGCGGTCGCCCATGGTCATGGCCTCAGTCTGGTCGTGCGTCACATAGATGATAGTCGTTTGCAGCCTGTTATGGAGCTTTGACAACTCTGACCTCATCTGGACCCTGAGCTTCGCATCGAGGTTGGATAGCGGTTCATCCATCAAAAACACCTTAGGCTCGCGGACGATGGCGCGGCCCACAGCCACACGCTGCCTCTGGCCTCCTGAGAGCGCCTTCGGCTTGCGATCGAGGAGATTCTCTATGCCGAGTATCCTCGCGGCATCTTTGACTCTCTCGTCAATCTGCTCTTTTGGAAACTTGCGAAGCTTCAGGCCGAAAGCCATGTTGTTGTAGACGTCCATGTGAGGGTAGAGCGCGTAGTTCTGAAATACCATTGCGATATCGCGGTCTTTTGGAGGGATATCATTGACCAGCGTGTCTCCGATGTATATGTTGCCCGAGGTTATCTCCTCAAGTCCCGCCACCATTCGGAGGGTGGTCGATTTTCCGCATCCAGAAGGCCCAACCAACACTAAGAATTCCTTGTCCTTGATCTCCAAGTCTGCATCGTTTACTGCGACTACGTTTCCGAACTTCTTGGTCACATGCTCTAATGTGACACCAGCCATGGTGTAACCTCCCTTTATATTAATCGGTGGCATATGAGCCCACCTGCTAACTTCTGATATTCAACAAGCGTCGCAGGAATCCTTCAACCTATTTGTGCCTGAGCGCGTATAATACCTCAGAAAGGCAATAGGCGGTGATGGAAATTGGATGAACGCAAGCCGCTCGTGCTTATGCGCGGGATGATAGCCATACCCGTGGGAAATCTCCAGGAACAACTCGCCTTCAAGGGTTTCCCCTTGGGCGAAGTGGACAACGTGTTCGGAATACGAACTGAACTCGCAGTAAAGCAATTCCAGGCTAGTGTGGGCCTGCCAGAAACCGGGATCGTAGACGCCCAGACGTGGAGACTCCTCTTTGACGGCCTTCCCCTTCCGGACGAGGTATTCTGTCCCGATGACTCACTTCGCTATGACAATACTGTGGATTACCGTGGATATTCCGATCGGTCCTCCGCAGGCAGAATGTGTATTTCAGCAGATAAAGACAAATCCACAAACGGCGGGTCTGAGCTCGCCCTTTCCGCTAGCTCGAAGAGTCGGCAGGGCCCATCAATCCATGTCAGCCTATCCCAACGCAGACTCACACTCCTGCAGAGCGAAAGGGAGTCGGCACAGTATCCTGTGGCCATAGGCAAACCAGCAACCCCAACTCCCGTGGGCAACTGGAGCATATTGAACAAAGCCCTCAACCCCGGCGGGGTTTTTGGCACAAGATGGATGGGCTTCACTCGACAGGGGCACGGCATACACGGCACAAATCAACCACAGTCCATCGGACATGCCGTTTCTAATGGCTGCATCAGAATGTATACTCCGGACGTAGAAGCCCTTTTTACCCAGGTATCGGTGGGTACCCCGGTCGTGATTGACGCGGGAGTCCCTTTTCCGACCCCTGCCCCGGGAACATATATTGTAAGGTCCGGCGACACGCTCTATCTCATCGCCCGTAGATTCGGCACGACAGTGGAGGCAATACGGCGGACAAACAACTTGACTACCGACATTATCTCAGTAGGCCAAGTTCTGTTCTTGCCTGGACCGACAGGAGCTCCACCCATAATCGGCACAGATTACGTTGTACAGCCAGGCGACACGCTTTTCCTGATTGCCCGGAGATTCGGCACAACAGTTCAGGCAATTATGTCTGCAAACAACCTGACAAGCACGAACATATATGTTGGACAGAGACTTCGCATACCCGGAGGTCCGCGGACTGCCGCGCAGATGAGAGC
>DUWJ01000061.1 GCA_012842765.1 Bacillota bacterium
AGCGAGCCAAAGCCCCGCCTTCATCAGGCCTTCTCTCTACTATGATGCGGGCATCTATCGCGTAAAGCTCTGACCCATACCCCTTAACCGGGTTCAGGTCCAGCTCCGCAATCTCAGGAAAATCAGAGACCAAAAGCCCAACCCTGGCCAGTATGTCAGCTGCTGCGCCAACATTGACGGCCCGTCCGCCCCTTGCCCCGTCGAGCAGGCGTCTCCCGCGAATGGAATCGATCATTCTCTTGCATTTCTCCATCCCCAGCGGCGCCAGAGCGAACCTTACGTCCTTGAGGACCTCGGTGAAGACTCCGCCAAGCCCGAACATGACCAGTGCCCCAAAGCCCTCTTCGCGGGTCGCTCCCATTATCAGTTCCGTCCCCTCTATCATGGGTTGGACCAGAACGCCGGTTGCCCCGTCTATTGACATCAACCTCCGCCAAGTATCACGGGCATCCTCAATGCTCGCAACGTTCAGCGCAACTCCGCCCACATCAGTCTTGTGGAGGGGGCCCACAACCTTCATGACAACCGGAAATCCCAGATCCGAGCAGATCCCGTCCAAGTCCTCGACTCCAACTGCCACTGCTTGGCCAGGGATAGGTATGCCGGCAGCACGCAACAGTGCAGCAGCCGTCTGGGGCGCCAAAGCCGTCCTGGTGTTGTCCGCATGAGCAGACCCGTGAGCCTCATCCCCTTGCAGCGCTCTTGAGATCGCCTCACGGCAATATCCGGGAAGTGTCTCTACTGGCTCATCCAGGCGCGGACGGTTTATCACTCGCCCCAGGCTCCGCCCGAGCTGAACTTCGTCAACAAAATAGGACTTCCCGCGGGCCGTAAAGTCCTCCAGCGCCAGAGCTGAAGTTATGGGGGATGGAAAGACTGGAATAACCGGAATTGGGGACTCGTCCATAGCACGGGCAATAACGTCATACATCTCAGCGATCCCGCCCATCCCCGGATCGCCCATGATGAGCGGCATAACATCCATACGGTCGCGCTCTTCTTCCGAGATCACGTCAACCGCCTGCTGGATCTGGCTGGGGGTTCTTGTTGATAGGCAATCTACGGGGTTGAGGGCTGAGCTTCCCGGCCACAACACTTCCCCAAGCCTTTTTTGAGTTGCCTCCCGCAGCAATGGGACCTTCAGGCCCTGTCGAGCCAGCTCGTCGGCGAGAAGCACGCCAGGCCCGCCGGCATCAGTAAGCACGCACACATTTCTTCCATCTATCGGGCCGGCCATGAGTAAAACGCTTGCCACGTCGAGTAATTCTGATCTGCTGGAAACCCTTATGATACCAGCCTTCTCGAATAGAGCCTCAACTGCTGTGTCATCACTGGCCATCGCTCCTGTATGACTGGCGGCCGCCCGTTTTCCGGCACCTGTCGCGCCAGCTTTTATGCCCACAATCGAGCACCCTTTAGAAATCAGCGACCGCGCATAGCGCAGAAGCTTTTGCGGCTTCTTCACGGATTCCATGTACAAGGCCTTAACCTTAGCCGAACCCGACCCAAAGTGCTCATCCATCATGCCGAGGATGTCCTCGACCCCCACCTGCGCAGCGTTGCCCACAGTAAAGACTGAAGACAACAGTAGTCCACGTTCTATAGCGAGCTCCGCAAGGAAGTCTGCAGTAGCGCCTGATCCGCTAATGATATCGACACACCCCGGCTCAAGTTCTGGGATGGGCCCTGCGAATACTCCCGCATAGCACGGAGTCAGCACTCCCATGCAATTAGGTCCTATTAGAGTCATACCGTGCCTCTCTGCAATCTCGACCAGCGCAAGCTCCTCGCGCTTTCCTTCTTCCGAAACCTCGCCAAACCCCGCGCTCAGAATGATTACGGCTCGCGTCCCGACTGCCGCCAGTTCCTCCAGAACCCCCCGAACCCCGCGTGCAGGGATAGCGATAATCGCAAGTTCGGGAGTGCCAGGAAGATCACCGACGGACTTGAAGGTCGCGAGCCCGAGCACATCATCGTGTTTCGGGTTAACCGCCCAGAGATTGCCGGCGTAACCGTGGTCAACAATGTTTTTCGCCACTCTGCCGCCGGGCTTTGAAACATCATCGCTTGCTCCGACTACCACAATACTGCCAGGGTTGACGATATGCTCATACACCGTAGCCACAACTCCATTCCCGCTTCCTCTTGCAAACTCAACCAAGTTCACGATGGACGAATATTACCTGTGCAACCAGCATCCCCAGAAAGTATATCGCAAGGGAAACGGCAAAGGCAATTGATACCATAGACGGAGTCGGAGACATGATCTTCAGGTAGAACCCCATGATGCTCATTCCAGCTGGGCGAAATATTGCCGAGATCATGTAGAGGGCTGCCGATAACACTACGAAAGCTATGCCTGCCACGTTCGCGTTCCATGCGAAGGATACGATCAATATCATAGCAGCTGTTGGAAGCGTCAAGGCCACCAAATATGGGCCCAGGAATGGAGTCGATCGAAGCGCGATCCCCGCTGCTTTGGGAAAAAGCCTAGCGCCGAGCAACAGGGCAGCGACGCTGATGAGTGACCACAACACCCCAGCAAACAGCGGCGCGAGGAACTTGGATGCGACTATCGTTTGCGGAGATATGGGCATCGATCTCAAGAGGGAGAGAGTCCGGTTTTTCTCCTCGTTCGAAGCATTGGCAAACGCACAGCCTGGAACCATCAGCATGGAGTAGGTGTTGGCTAAACTCGAGAAGTACAATGATGCGATTTCATCATTACCCGTGAGCGCTCCAAACACTAATAGTCCGCCGAAAAGCCCGATGGGGAGAAGCAGCATCAGTCTGCTTGTGTAGAGATCCTTCCAGACAAGACTGATCATCTCATGTCCCTCCTCTCGCGGTCGAAATGAGGATATCCTCCATGGACGCTGTCGGCTCCTCGCTGCGCGCCCTATCAAGCGAGTTCGCGCCGGGCAAATACGGCTTGTGCAACCAGCATGCCCACAACGTATACTCCAAGGCAAGCAACGAGAACAACTGATATCATAGACGGAGTCGGAGACATGATCTTCAGGTAGAACTCCGTCATGCTCATCCCAGCCGGACGGAATGCTGTCGGGATAACATAGAGGGCTACCCATAGCGCCATGATAGCGTTCCGCGCTGCGCTCGAATTCCACTTGAAGAACGCGATCAATGTCACGGCAGCTATTGGAAGCGTCAGGGCCATCATGTATAGGCCCGTCAATGAACTCGGAGGAAACTCGCCCCCAGCCCCTGGGAAAAGCCTGGTTCCCCACGAGGCCGCGACCATATTGATGACAGACCACAAAATGCCTGCAAGCAAAGATGAGATGAACTTGGAGGCAACTATCGTCCGCGGGGAAATGGGCATCGATCGGAGCAGGGCGAGGGTCCGGTTCTTTTCCTCATTGGCAGCGCTATTGAGAGCACAGAACGGAACCATCATCGGTGAAAAGGTATTCATAATCCCTAAGCTGTACGCGGCAATCTCTTCGGAGCCTGTGAGCGCTCCAAAAACGAAGAGCCCCCCGAAAAGCCCTATCGCAATGAATATCATGGACCTGTTTACGTAGAGATCTTTCCATATGAGATTCGTCATCTCACTTTTCCCCTCTCGCTGCCAAAATCACGATATCCTCTATGGACGCTGTCGGCTCGTCCTTGCGTGCCTTCTCAAGCAAGGCATCCTTCTCATCACTGTCATGTATCCGCCCATCCACAATGATAGTGATGTAATCTGCAACCCGGTCAAGGTCGGAAGTGATATGGGTAGAGAACAGGACCGACCGTTCGCCGTCGCCCATGAAATCGAGCAGCTCCGCAAGAAGCTCTCGCCGAACCACCGGATCCAGACCTGATGTGGGCTCATCCAGGATGAGCAGCTCGGGCCTGTGCGCCATGGCCAACGCCAGGGAAAGCTTGGCCCGGTTCCCCTTGGAGAGTGCCCCTGCCCTCTTGCCCAGATCAATTTCGAACCTGGCCGCAAGCGCGTCGAAGTAGTTCTGATCCCACGTGGGGTAATACTGGCGCACGAACCGCGCCATCCAACCTGCAGTCATGTCGTCGTAGAAGTTGTGGTTTTCAGGAACATAGCCTATGCGCCTCTTCACCTCGGTCTCGTGGGCTACATTGTCGAGCCCGAAGATGGCTGCTTGCCCGGAATCAGCGCGCGCAAGGTTCATCATGATCCTGATGATGGTCGTTTTCCCCGCTCCATTCGGCCCAACCAGGCCCATGATGTAACCGCGCGGCAGTTCAAAAGAGACATCCTTAAGCTCAAAGCCTGGGTATGCCTTTGAGATTTTGCAGAGCTGAAGCACTGCATCATCCATAGTTGACCCTCCCATCCAGCACGTTCTGGAGCAATTCCGCAATTTCACTGTCTTCAAGTCCAAGACTGCGGCCTTCCTCGACCGCGTTCGCCAGATGCCCAATGACCTCTCTGGCCTTGAGCCGTTCAATATCCTCAAGAGAAAGATCAGCGACGAAAGTCCCCAGGCCCGGCCTTGTCACGATCAATCCTTCCGCCTCCAGGTCTGCATAGGCTCGTTTTGTCGTGATCACGCTGGCAAGCAGATCCGCAGCGAGCTTCCTGATGGACGGAAGGGGATCTCCCGGCTTGAGCTCGCCTGAGAGAATCTGGGCCCTAACCTGGTCAACTATCTGCTGGTACATGGGCACTGGATTGTTCGGCGAAATGGCGATATCCATGTCATCCCAACCTAACCGTCCCGAATCGCGCACTGCAGGCGCCAGAAACGTCTGCCGCATCACCCGAATGCAACTATGGCTCTCCTGCGCATCACCTGCACGCCGACCGGGCAAATACGTGTATATCGTCTATACACACTATATACGCCGCCGGTTCCCAGGTCAACACCGATATTTGCGGCGAGAATACGCAGACCTGCATCTTGATGGATTCACTTGAAAGATATTCCGAGCCGTTCCGACGCCACTCATCTTCCGGGCTCCACCCGCGGTAGAGAGTCTGAAGGGCCGAAAGGCGAACACACTTGAACCATGGCTTGCGTATAAGGTACATGCAAGGTGAAGGCGACAGCGCCGGGAGTCTTGGCGAAAGCATTGGGGGGAGGCCACTTTACATGAAGTCAAACAGCTGCAAGTCTACACTCGCGCTCCTGAGAGTGATAGGCGGCTGGATTCTCGCCGTTGGCTCGTTCATCGTGGCTGTCGCCGTAACGCTGGAATTCTTCCAAGATGACTGTTCGAAGCATGATCCTGATCCTTCAGGACGGTATGTGATTGAAGTCAAGCGCGCTGGCACTGATTAGCCCTACGCCACTAGCCCACTTTTCCACCGGGGAAATAGTGCAGTCGGCACATTCGAAGTGTGCCGGGACAAGGCCCATACTGAATGAAGGGCGAAGGGATTATACCGCCACATTCTGGAAGCCCATTCATTGATACTGGTGTTTGGCACTAATCGAGACGAGATGAAGGCAGGTCAAATAGGTAAGGAAGCTGAGACTGGGCGCGTCAAAAACCTTGGGATTTCAGCTCATCCCAAATGGCGGCACGGATAAGCTGGCTGCCGCCTCGAAAACAGTCTTTGGGGACAGCAAAGTAAACCAGATTCCTTCCTGCGCCAAACATATCTGCCCCTAACAAACAGAGCAAAAGAGCTCTCGAGGAGGACTCTCATATGGGGTCATCGGATACAGCAAAATCCCTTTTTTTCGTGCGCGTCATAGGCGGCTGGATAACGGCAGTCGGCTCATTCATAGTTGCAATCGCAGTTACGACCGAGTTTTCCCAGATGTATCCTCCGTGTGCCCCCCAGGTACCTGTTCCCTGCGCCAATTCCAAGGAAGGTGCACTGAAGGATGTCGCAAATGCCGCTAATTGGCAATAGCAGTCGGGCGGGGGCCCATGGGCGAATCCACTCTACATGACATTTCATGTTAGTGGATTCCAGACATATCACTGCACTCATCTGCCAGTAGATGTATGCGCGAATTGCCCTGCCTGTAGCTCCTGATCCAGCCTTCGCCGAATCGGCCTCCAACCGGCCCCGCTCGACTGTCCACGGCCATGGGCTATCGTCCAAGGAGAGCCTCATACAGCTCGTTCTGGAGCAAGACCTTTCCGTCTTTTACAACCCGCATGCTGTCACCGGAAACTTCATCTATAATCATGGTCTTTCCGTCGATGACGCCGAATTCGTATTTGATGTCAATCAGCTCCAAGCCGCGGTCGGCCAAATACCCCGAGATCAGATCTGTCGCCCTGCGGGCTGTCTCCTTCATGTAGTCTATATCTTGCCTGGAGGCTATGTTGAGAGCGACTAGGGCATCCTCAGTTATGAGGGGGTCCCCGCGATCATCGTCCTTCAACGTGAACTCCACAAGAGACGGAAGCGGTTGCCCTTCGCAAACATACGCCCCGTAGCGCCGGACAAAGCTTCCCCATGCCTTCTTCCTGCAGATTACCTCGAGATTCAAGGACCGGGCTCGCTTCACCAGCATCGTGTTGTCTTCCGGCCCCACGCTAATGAAGTGCGTAGGTATTCCCGCCTTATGAAGTAGATCGAAAAACATCAGCGTCAAACTGAAGGACGAGTGTCCTTTTCCCGCCACTTCGCCTATGACTTCGTTGGCGCCGGAATCTATCTTATCCCCTACACCTGTAACGCTGTCCTTGAAATAAAGCAGAACATTGCCGTCATCAGCAAGGTATACGTCCTTGGTCTTGCCGCTGTAAAGCTTCTGCATATTCATTCCTCCCCATGCTGTCCAGCATGTCAATATTCTATCAGTGCCTGCAGATGCTGCATACCACGATTCATAAGTCTTATTCTACCCTGCACTCGCCCATGACGCCATATGCTCCACCCCACTTTTCTCCCGGGCAGGCAAATCAGGCGGCTTTGAAGAAGATAATAGAAGTAAAGTAGAGACTGAGTCTTTCATGGGAGTGGGCAATTTGAGGAATCGTTGCGACATTGTAGGCATTGACGTGGGAGGCACCAACACAGACGCTGTCCTGGTAAGGGATGAAGATGTGATTGCAGCCGCAAAAGCGCCCACTAATCCCGATAATCTCCTGGAGGGCGCACAAATCGCATATAGGCAGGTGGTGGAGGCGCACGACGGCACTAGCCCGATTGAGCTGCACCTCAGTACCACGCTGTCCACCAACGCCATCATAGAGGGACAAGGAGATCCCACTGTCGTCCTGGCCACGCCGGGCCCGGGAATGTCCTTTGACGATATGGGGCTCGGCTTCCCTGTCCACGCGCTTTCCGGGTATATCGATCACAGAGGACGCGAAGTGGCACCCGTGGACGTCTCTGCCGCCATGTCCACACTGAAAGCTGCGTGCGATGACGGCGCAAAGGCACTGGCCATTGTGGGCAAGTTTTCTCACCGCAACCCCGCCCACGAGCTCCAGATAGAACAGGAAGTTATAGCCGAATTTCCGCAATACTCTCCTGCAACTTTAGGCCACAGGCTCTCCGGACGCCCCAATTTCCCCCGCCGGCTTGCCACGGCATACCTCAACGCCAGCATAGCCCGGCAACAATCCCTCTTTGCAGAGATGGTACAAAACCTCATAACAGGAGACGAGGTGGAGCGCGTCTTCATTCTCAAGGCAGACGGCGGCACTATGCGGCTCAAAGAATCGATGATCCGCCCCATAGAAACCATCCTTTCAGGCCCGGCAGCCAGCACAATGGGGGCCAAAGCGCTCACGCGTCACCCGGGCGCAAACGCGGTGATAGTCGACATAGGAGGAACCACCACCGATATCTCCGTACAGGTGGCTGGAGAACCGATATACGACCGCTACGGAGCGGAGATATCCGGCCACAAGACGTTGGTCCCGGCGCTCTTTTCCCGTTCAATCGGACTCGGAGGCGATAGCTCCATCCATGTCCGCCTCGTGAATGGAGCTCCCACTTTCTATGTTGGTCCGCGGCGTGCGGGAGTTCCGGTCGTTCGCGGCGGCTCGAAGCCTACCCCTACTGATGCAGCGGTAGCAGAGGGGCTTTCGTCCCTTGGAAGCCGCGAGCTCGCCACCAGGGCCATGGCGCAATTGGGCGCACCATATGGCATGGATGCTTCGTCGGTGGCAAAGGCAGTGCTCGATGCATTCACCCGCCAGCTGGCAGATGAGATCGAGGCTGTTTATGCCCATCTCGAGTCGATACCGGCATATACCGTCTCGGAGATACTTGCGCCCCCCGATATCCGCCCCGCCATGCTGATAGGGCTCGGCGCACCGGCGCCTGTTTTCATCCCGCCCGCGGCCGACCGCCTCGGGATATCATGGGAGATTCTGCCTTACTACGAAGAGGCTAATGCCGTTGGCGCCGCAGCGAGCCAGCCCACTGCGGCAATCACGCTTCATGCCGACACAATGCTAGGCGTACTTACCGTTCCTGAAGCCGACCATGTGGAACGCATAAAGCGCCCGATAACATTCGATATCAAACAGGCCCGCTCCGAAGCCATCGCATGGGCCTGTCGGTTCGCCGAAGAGATCGGCGTAGAGGCTTCGCAGGGCGTTTCCATCGTCGAAGAGGAAAGCTTCAATGTCGTGCGCGGCTTCTACACCGCAGGCCACATATACTCCATAAAAGCGCAGGTGCGGCCACAAGTTAGGCGCATCAAAGCAGCTGAAACCTCAGGCGTCGAAGGACCTGATCAGTCGAAGGAGGATGTTTAGAAATGGAACAGCGCAAAACTCGTGTAGGACTGATCTTCTTCCCCGCCTTCGACTGGGCAATAACCCCGGACCATCCCGAACGCGAGGAGCGACTCCTCTATACCCGCGACCAGATCATCGAGGAGGGCCTCCTGGATGTGCCCGGAGTGGAAGAATACCGTCCTGCGATCGCGACAGATACCGATATTCTGCGGGCGCATGTGTGTGTCCCAACTGTGAACCGGGTGATAACTGAGTCCCACAGAATCGCTGCAGGCGGCGCCATGCTCGCAGCCGACCTAGTGCTGAGCGGAGAGGTGGATCGTGCCTTTGCGCTAGTGCGACCGCCAGGGCACCATGCCATGAGAATCGTCCACGGCTCACGGGGATTCTGCAACATCAATAACGAAGCCATAATGGTAGAGCACATACGCCGGACCCATGGCCCCAAGATGCGCATCGCCATAGTCGACACCGACGCCCACCACGCCGACGGCACGCAAGACATCTACTACAACGACCCAGGCGTTCTCCATATCTGCTTGCATCAGGATGGACGAACCCTCTACCCCGGCACCGGGTTCATCGACGAAAGAGGCGGCCCTCGAGCCTACGGCATGACGGTGAACGTGCCCCTGCCTCCCGGAACCGGGGACGAGGGAATACTGTATGTCCTCGAGAACCTGGTTCTTCCCATACTCAAGGACTTCGAGCCGGACGTGATCGTCAACGCCGCAGGGCAGGACAACCACTATACCGATCCGCTGACCAATATGAACTTCACCGCCTTCGGCTATGCCCGGCTCACCGATCTCTTGGCCCCGGATATCGTAGTGCTTGAAGGAGGATACTCCATCGAAGGCGCGCTGCCATACGTGAACGTCGGAATTCTGCTGGCTCTAGCGGGCCTCGATTACTCAGCCGTACGCGAGCCCGACTGGGATCCCGAAATCGCGAGGCAGCCGCAGCGGGTAACTGAAGAGATTCACCGCCTCACAGGCACATTGCAGGAGATGTGGGCTGACCGAGAAGAAGCCGACATCGGCGCGATCTTTGGCAAAGGAGAGTATTTCGAACGCGGCCGCCGCATCTACTACGACACCGACAACATAGTCGAACAGCAACGCGAGCAGATACGGTTGTGTCCATCATGCAGCGGGTGGCGCGCCATCTTCTCTCATGCGCTTCATGCCTCTACCGGAAGAACCGCCCAGATTGCCGCGATGCTCGTGCCATGGCAAGCATGCCCTGACTGCAGAAAGGCCGCATATAGCCAGTTTGAGCTGGCACAGAAAAGTCGTGCGTTCGACCGCGTCTACCTGCAAGATCCGGATGATGATAACTTTTTGTCCAGTCGTGGGACTTAGCTACTGCGTTGCCGCTGTTTAGGGGCACGAACACGAGCTGGTCAATCCGGACGTTGGAAAACGAATATGCATTGAAACTAGTGCGCTCTGCACGGGGTTAATCGCCCAAGTGGCCAAGAAAACGGCGTCAGGTCACTTTTCGGCATCTATTGTCTGGTGTGCCGAATTTATCGACACAAGCCAATCATAGGCAGCGGCTCAATCCACCACAATCCCAGAGGTTTGTCCTGTATGTCGCCGCATGGCAGACGCCCTGAGAGAAAAGGGCCTCCGGCTACGAACTCCTATAGCAAAGCCTTATGGCTACGGGCCGCACCGAAGGTAGCGGCGATTTCATTCATTTGAACGCACATACGAATGCGACTGTGCGAGCCTGAGGCGGGGGGGTATGAAGGCCCAAGCCCTGACCGAATGGACCATATCGGGCCATTCCTCGCTACATACACAAAAAGTAGACGATGATGGGACAGTATTCCTCATGTCCGGCAGTTCAGCGGGACTAATCAAGGCGTAGCGCGCTCTTGTTCTCTGGGCGCAGATCCGTCGGTACTTGGGGAGAAATAGTGCTACGGAAAGATGCAGAAAACGGGTTTCGGTTTCAGTCTGAGGTTATTCGCCTATACTTCGCCCACACGGCCGCACCCAACCGGCCATTCCATCCCCCCAATCTTATTTCAAACCCAG
>DUWJ01000469.1 GCA_012842765.1 Bacillota bacterium
GGCATTTATCTCAGTAAAATCGATCAGCTTGTAGCCTAACATGACCGAAGCGTCATTCATCAACCTATAGCTGAAGTCGATCGACGCCACAGTGCGAGTTACGGCGTCAGAACCCTCAACAAGCTTCAATGAGCCTTCACTAGGCCAACCATACAGACTCGTCTCGTACAGGCCATCTCTCGCCCACACTGCTCCGGATGCAACAAGGTCGCGAACATGTTCGTACCTGTACGCTGCCTGTAGTGATGCAGCCTCCCCGAAAAGCAGCCTGTAATCGATGGCCAAAGAAGTAGTCGCCTGCAAGCTATTCTTCTCACCATCAAGCGTGATAGGCTCTCTGCCATAGAGCTCGTAGCCAGCCCTCACGGTCAAAGAATCAGGCCCTGAAGCCTTCCCGCCGGCATCAGGAAGCGAATACTTCACATCTACCGATGTGATAGTCTCGCGCAAACTATTCGGGGCAGGGCCGGCAAGATCCGTTACCCTATGACCAACGCTCACCCCGGACCCCTCCTGCTCTCCTATGGAGACTCCTACCGCTGTGGATGTAGGCCTCTCAACAGCCTTGTCGTCCGTCGCAAAGCTTGCGGTGAATCGAAGGATATCGGATAACTGCACGCTGGTAGACAAATCAAAACCCTGAGCAGTCGCGGGCTCGGAGTAGTCCCGGGCCGGCACAGTCGAACGTTGAGCGGCCTCACTCGACAGCCCGATCGCCAACATTCCAATCGGGCTGTTGACTCCCATCTCCATCTTGGCTTGAGCCTGAGGCTCCTGATGTGCAACCGCCTGCTTAAGCATAGCCTCCAGGCTATCCAACGTTGTGACCGCTTCTATGGTTCTGATAGGATAGCCAACACTGCCTGTGTTCGCCGTTAGCTTGAGAATATCATGCAGCTCAGCATTTCCGTGCGTAGCGTGGCGAAGCGTGAGCGCCAGCCCGTCCTCGTAGTCTAGTGGAAGGCTTCCTGGAAGCCTCGTCAGGGACGGGTCCGAGAAGCTCGATCCGAATTCCGCCACGAGATCTGCAACAAGACAGATCTGCCTGGCTGATAGCCTCAGCGTATCCGACGGGCCGCCTGAAAGTTTCAAAGGCCCAGCTGTAGCGCCCACTACCGATGTGGAATCGCCATTAGCCTGGTTCAGCCGGTAAATGGTCCTTTCAACACTGGCAGACAGCTCTTTTTCGGTGACGGGAATACCGCTCGCATATCGGGCAGCGTCATCTTCGTACAGAAGCCCCCCGCGCCCCAGTTCCGCAAGGGCTCTGTATCTCCAGTCCTCAGAAGGAACCAGGGGCGACGAGGCGATCGTATGAGCAGAAAACGCAAGAATGAAGACGGATAAAGCAAGGATGAAACAGGCAGAGCACTGTATCTTCCCAGCCCGACAATGATTGCTCATACTTCTTTCGCCCCCTCTGCTCTACACTGCGCTATCCTCCGCAGTTTGTACTATATTCTTCACAAATCCTACGATTCCTCTCCTATGATACACTGTCAAAATATCGAGCCGCAAGGATCTCGGCTACATAATCGTCATAAGGTTCTTTCGGGGTCCTCAGCCCGATCGGCAAAAAGCGAGCGATTCCCTTTCCAGGATTCTCTCGAAGATAGCGTTCCCGCGCCTCCATAGAGGACATGTGCTCGTCGACGGCGATAATTTCCAGGTCGCAAACATGTCCTAACGCCTCTATTATTTCACTCGATCCAGTCCTGTCCCCAATCACGATCCTCGCAACGCCATGTTTTTCGGCCAACTCGCACACTTGCTCCACACATTCCGACGCCTCTATCACGCATTTATGCATCGTCCCACGTTCCCGTGATACTACTGCAATTCCTGCTTTCTCCCGCCCTGGGTCTACAGCAAGCACTATCTCGTCCACAGCACATCACCTCCTATGAAAATGCCCCGGGGGACATACGCTCCCCGGGGCATCCAACGGCTATTCTTAGAATACCGTCTTCAAGGATAGGCCTATGATCCTCGCGGAGTAATTCGTCAA
>DUWJ01000391.1 GCA_012842765.1 Bacillota bacterium
GTTTCGGACGGAGAGCTTCGCAAGCGCTTGCTGGAGCACAGGGAAGCTTTGGCACACAAGGTCAGACTGGCTGATGCCAAAGCCCAAGCCCCACAGGACGGGGCGGAGTGAATTCTCTGTGCGCGGCAGGGATAGTGCAGGGCTCAGATGGCCAAATCACTTAGATCGAAGCATGAAGATGATGCGCAAATGAAAGTCGTTTTGGAGGTGCATGGAGTGAAGTACGTGGCTTACGTTGATGTTCAGCTCAAACAGTCTATACTCGACCCGCAGGGAGAGGCGGTAAGGTCTGCTCTAGTTCAAATGGGTTATGGTGGAGTGCAGAAAGTGCGAATTGGAAAGAGAATCCGCGTTGACCTTGAGGCTGCAAATGAGGCCGAATGCAGGCGGATTATGGACGAGATCTGTTCGCAGATCCTGGCGAACCCTACGATGGAGACGTACGAATATGAGATCAAGGAGGAGTCTGGGAAATGAAGTTCGGAGTCATAGTGTTCCCAGGCTCCAACTGCGACCGGGATTGCCGAAACGCAATCGAGGCTGTGGGCTTTGATGCCGAATTCATCTGGCATCGAGACACGTCGGTCGCAGGATACGATTGCCTGGTGCTCCCCGGGGGTTACTCATACGGAGATTATCTGCGACCGGGCGCAATCGCGCGTTTCTCGCCGGTCATGGATTCGGTGGTGGAATATGCACGCGATGGGAGGCCGGTGATCGGAATATGCAATGGTTTTCAGATTCTCCTCGAGGCAGGATTGTTGCCTGGTGCCATGCAGAGAAATGTGGGAACTAGGTTCATCTGTGATCGTGTAAGGGTCCGCATCGAGTCGACTAGGACTCCATTCACATCGGGCTGTAGAGAGGGCGACGTGCTGACACTGCCCATAGCCCATGCCGACGGCAATTACTACGCCGATCCTCAAACCCTTGCCGAGCTTGAAGAACGTGGACAGGTCGTCTTCAGATACTGCAATGAGCTGGGCGATGCCACTCCTGAGGCTAATCCTAACGGAAGCCTCAACAACATAGCCGGAGTGAGCAACGAGGCTGGAAACGTAGTGGGAATGATGCCTCATCCTGAGAGGGCATGCGAGGCGATCTTGGGCGGGACTGATGGCAGGCGGATATTCGAATCAGTCGCAGAATGGGTGCGTGGGGGTGTAAGGGTTGGCCAAGACGGATAGCGTTAAAGAGTCTATTTGGCGATCGATGGGTTTGTCGGATGAGGAGTATCAGATGATTCAGGACCTCTTGGGAAGAGAACCTAATTATGTGGAGTTGGGAATGTTCTCCGTAATGTGGTCTGAACACTGCTCCTACAAGAATTCCAGGGCCGTATTGAAGGGCCTTCCTACTTCAGGCCCCCAAGTCCTTCAGGGTCCAGGGGAAAATGCGGGTATAGTCGATGTAGGTGATGGACTCGCTGTAGCCTTTAAGATCGAAAGCCACAATCATCCGTCCGCGGTGGAACCCTACGAAGGGGCTGCTACCGGGGTGGGGGGTATAATAAGGGACATATTCACCATGGGGGCTAGGCCGATAGCCTCCCTCAACTCGCTGTGGCTCGGCGATCTGCAGTCTAATAAGTCTCGCATGCTTTTCGATGGCATCGTTTCGGGCATATCCGGGTATGGAAATGCCGTAGGGGTTCCCACAGTGGGCGGGCAGACAGTATTCCATCAGTCCTACGAGAATAATCCCCTTGTCAACGCCATGTGCGTCGGCGTGATGAGACAGGATGAGATAAAGCGGAGCGCGGCCAGCGGTGTGGGCAACTCGGTGATGCTAATCGGATCTACCACGGGCCGAGATGGGATTCACGGAGCTACCTTCGCATCTGCCGACCTAACTGAAGAGGCCGTGGAAAAGAAGTCGGCGGTCCAAGTAGGCGACCCGTTCAGGGAGAAGCTCCTTCTCGAGGCATGCCTGGAGTTGGTTGCCCGCGGCTGTGTCCTGGGAATCCAAGACATGGGGGCGGCAGGACTTACATGTTCCTCGTGTGAAATGGCCGCGCGAGGCAATGTGGGTATGGTCATCGATATCGATAAAGTCCCGCGCCGCGAAGATGGGATGACTCCATACGAAGTGATGCTTTCCGAGTCTCAGGAACGCATGCTCTTAGTGCCTGTGCCGGGCAAAGAAGACGAAGTCAAGAACGTGCTGGAGAAGTGGGACCTGCTGGCTGAGGAGATAGGCAAGGTAACGGATGATGGATTCATAACTCTCTTGGAAGGCGGAGAGATAGTAGCGCAGGTTCCCGCCAAGGCGCTCGCTGAAAACGCACCGCTGTACCATAGGGAGTCCGTGCGCCCCAATTACCTCGATGAAGTGGCATTGTATGATGTCGGTGCTTTGGAGGCCCCGAAGGATCTGGGCGGAGCTCTGCTTCAGCTTCTGGGCTCACCAAATTTGGCGAGCAAGAAATGGGTTTACAGGCAGTATGACCAGCAGGTTGGCGCTGGTACAGTAGTCGGGCCCGGATCGGATGCCGCAGTAGTGCGTCTTCCCGGCACGTCCCGAGGCATAGCTCTCACCTGCGACTGCAACTCCAGATACTGTTATGTCAATCCTCGTCTCGGCGCTGCCCACGCAGTTGCCGAGGCTGCTCGGAACTTGGCCTGTACCGGGGCCCGTCCACTGGCTGCAACTAACTGCCAGAACTACGGCAACCCGTATAAGCCCGAAGTTTTCTGGCAGTTCAAAGAGGGCATTGAGGGGATGGCGGAGGCATGCATCGCTCTGAATACGCCGATTACCGGGGGCAACGTGAGTTTCTATAACGAAGACGGCGAAATGGCGATACGTCCCACTCCTGTTGTGGGCATGGTAGGCGTCATTGATGATGTCGAGGATTGCGTAGCAATGGGATTTAGCCAAGAAGGGGACGTGATTGTTCTCCTGGGAACGACGCGCGACGAGATAGGAGCGTCGGAGTATCTTGCAACGGTCCACGGAGTAGAGGCTGGTCAAGTGCCTGAACTTGATCTTGACGTCGAGAGGCGCCTGTGTGAGCTCCTTCTGGCGGCGGCGGACAGGGGGATTACCAGGTCTGCCCATGATCTTTCAGATGGTGGCCTAGGGGTTGCCCTGGCCGAATGCTGCATCGCAGGGTCTTGTGGCGCTAGGGTGAGGCTGGAGGCGAACATTGCTCCCGATAGGTTCCTATTCAGTGAAAGCGCTGGAAGAGCCATTATCAGTGTGGATGAGAGCGATCTGGGGGCCCTGCTCGACCTGGCGGACGAGATGGGCGTTGCCGCGAAAGCCATAGGCGAGGTGGGCGGTGAGTCTCTGGATATCACGTGCGTTGAATCTGCTTGTGTTCCTGTGCAAGGCGATGACCGGCGGGCCCAGGAGGCGGAAGTTGTCATCGCTCTGCCCGTCGCCAAATTGGCCCAGGTTTACGAGGAGGCGATACCGTGCGCCATGGAGCGCTGAGAGCGCAGGAAGCGGACAAACTGAAGGAAGAATGCGGCGTATTTGGTGCCTGTTTTCGTGAAGATGCCGCGGTTGCAGTCTACTATGGACTCGTTTCCCTTCAGCACAGGGGGCAGGAGAGTGCAGGGATTGCCGTGTACGATGGATCCCGTATCCGGGTTGTGAAAGGAGCTGGCCTTGCCACAGAGGTTTTCGAAGGCGACGCGTTCAAGAGGCTTCCAGGAAAGACGGGCATAGGCCATGTGAGGCATGGCGTGTGCCAGGACAACGACGTCTCAGGCGCGCAGCCCTTTGTCTTTCGTCACGGAGGCGGGATGATGGCTGTTGCCCATAACGGAAGCCTCACCAACGGGCGTGTATTGCGGGAGAGGCTGGGAAGGTTGGGTGTGGTCTTTCAAAGCGAATCTGATTCGGAAGTGATAGGTTCCTTGATAGCCCGCTACTTTTCCCTGGGCATGGTGGGCGCGATCGAACGTGCTATGGAGGAATTGGAAGGGGCCTACTCCTTCGTGGTGATGGTCGATGACACCATATATGCGGTCCGCGATCCCTATGGGTTCAGGCCGTTGATTGCAGGGTCAGGCCCTGCAGGATGGGCTGTGTCTTCCGAGTCGTGTGCTCTCGATGCCGTTGGGATAACCGAGAAGCGCGATGTCGGTAGAGGGGAGATCGTAGTCATCTCCCATGACGGAATGAAACGTATCGCCACTCGAGCCTCTAGGAGGAGCTGTCCCTCTGCCACCTGCATATTTGAGTACATCTACTTCGCCCGACCTGATTCCATCATTGAAGGTATTGGCGTTGCCGCAGCCCGCGAGGCCTTTGGCGCCATGTTGGCCCGGGAAGCCCGGTTCGATGCCGATGTCGTCGTTGCAGTTCCAGAGTCAGGCGTCACTGCGGCACTGGGATATTCGGATGAGAGCGGAATCCCGTACCGCCAAGGACTTACGAAGAACCGCTATATGGGGCGAACCTTCATCAGGAACTCCCAGATGGAACGGGAGTTGGGCGTGAGGCTCAAGCTGAACGCGGTGGAAAGATCGTGCGCTGGGAAGCGCGTGGTGTTGGTGGATGACTCGATAGTGCGGGGCACTACCGGAGCACGCCTTGTCGACTTGATGCGGAAAGCCGGCGCCACGCGGGTAGACATGGCGGTCTCGTCACCGCCCGTCAAGTTCCCGTGCACGTATGGGATTGACACGGCGAGCAGGCGGGATCTTGTGGCTGCTGTTAAGAGTGAAGACGAGATCCGCGAGATGATAGGCGCCGATGCGCTGCATTATCTGTCCATCGATGGAATGCTGGAAGCCATTGGTGGCCTGGCGTCGGCGCGCGATACTGGTGAGCCGTTGGAATTCTGTACCGCGTGCCTGGATGGGCGATATCCCGACGCCATCTCCTGTCATGGGAAATGCAGGCCCCCAAAGAGCTTGTCGTATGCTGATTCAGGTGTCGATATCGATGAGGGAGAGCGGGCGGTGCAGCTCATCAAGCCCGCAGTGAAGAGCACGTTCACCCCTGGGGTCATCGGGGATATCGGAGGTTTTGGAGGCCTCTTCAAACCTGATTTTGCAGGTATGAAGGAGCCTGTTCTGGTTTCTGGCACCGACGGGGTGGGAACGAAGCTAAAGATCGCCTTCGCAGCTGACCGCCATGACACCATTGGCATCGATGCGGTGGCGATGTGTGTCAACGATGTTCTGGTGTCGGGGGCTAGCCCCCTGTTCTTCCTCGACTACATCGGCTGTGGAAGGCTGGATGCGGGGCAGATAGCCGAAATTGTCGGGGGGGTTGCTGAAGGCTGCAGGCAGGCGGGATGCGCCCTCATAGGCGGCGAGACGGCCGAGATGCCGGGATTCTACCCGGATGGAGAATACGACATAGCCGGGTTTGCCGTTGGCGCTGTGGACCGCGGACGGATAATCGACGGGTCGAAGATTCGTCCTGGGGACAGAGTGATCGGTTTGGCTTCGTCGGGACTCCACTCCAACGGGTATTCTCTCGCGCGCAAGGCCTTATGCGAAGTAGGAGGGTTCCTTCTTTCCGATATCCCGGAAGGTATGGACCGTCCGCTAGGCGATGAGATGCTCGAGCCCACCAGGATATATGTCAGGCCAGTACTTGCTTTGATCGAGCGTGTGGAGGTGCTTGGCATGTCCCATATAACCGGAGGCGGGCTTGTTCAGAATCCACCTAGGATTCTGCCTCACGGAGCCTCAATGGCGCTGTCGGTCGACACGTGGCGTCGGCCTCCGATATTCGATGTCATAAGCCGGACGGCAGGGGTCGCGGCGGACGAGATGTTTAGGGTTTTCAATATGGGGATCGGATTTCTAGTGGTAGTGCGTCCCGAAAAAGCGCGGGAAGCAGTCAACATCCTTGTGGATCAGGGCGAGGATGCCCGGATTATAGGGGAGATAATTCCCGGAGACGGGCGAGTGGAATTTCAGGGGGTGTAAGAATTGCGCTTGGTCGTGCTGGTTTCGGGGAGGGGCTCCAACCTCCAGGCCATCTTCGATGCGATCGAGGGGGGAAGGCTGGATGCGGAGGTAGCGGCTGTGATCTCCGACTCGCCAGACGCATATGCCCTGAAGCGCGCCGAGAAGGCGCATGTTCCCGGGTTCTGCATTGAGAGGCGAGATCATTCGTCGCGGGCGGATTTTGAGGCGGCCTTGGCGGCATGTGCAGAGGCCGCCCGACCTGACCTGGTAGTCCTTGCAGGCTTCATGAGAGTGCTCGGACCCGTGTTCCTAGACAGGTTTTTGGGCAGGGTGATCAACATCCACCCGTCATTGTTGCCGTCATTTCCGGGCCTTGAGGCTCAGCGTCAGGCTTTGGAGGCCGGCGTGCGCTACACAGGCTGTACAGTCCATTTCGTCGATTACGGGGTGGATTCAGGACCGATCATCGATCAGAGAGTGGTGCCGGTATTGGCCGGTGACGATGTGGAGAGGCTTTCAGCGAGGATACTCGAGCAGGAACATGACCTACTGGTCGATGTCATCAGACGCCTTGGATGCA
>DUWJ01000461.1 GCA_012842765.1 Bacillota bacterium
CTATCAGGCTCGATCCCGGGCTCGAAGATCCATGCAAAGCGTTTTGGAATACACCCTCTATTGCGACTTGGAACGGGGTTGGCGAGTCAACTCCCCCAATCTGGAACAATGCGATCTGCTCAGGAGGCGACGATCTCTACGCTTCCGGGAGGGGCTTGTACTGCGGTTACCTCCGGAGAAGCACAACTTTCCCGGATTATCCCGAGAAACTCAGTTTAGATGAGGCCGAAAGCGTGTTGAAGTGTCTCCTGGACGCTCTTCGCTACGGAGGGCTTATTGTTGAGGTTCCCGAATACCGCCGGCGGGACAAAAACGTTCCAGGCTATCAAGTGAGGGCCAGCGGGATGATGTGGAAGGCTGGAGATGGAACCAATCCCAGGCCTGATCCCTTGCGCACGTGGCCTGGCTTTGAGAATCTTCATAAAGCCAATCCGTTCTTCCTGGAACACTACACTGGGAAGGCCAGAAAGCTTCAGGGGATAGAAGCGCGTGAGCATACCGCTCAGGTATCTGCCGAAAACAGGTTGGAAAGGGAGAGACTCTTCCGCGAAGGGCAGCTTCCGGTGCTTTATTGCTCGCCCACCATGGAATTGGGTGTCGATATCAGAGACTTGGCCGTGGTGAACATGCGCAACGTTCCTCCGAACCCTGCAAACTACGCGCAGCGGAGCGGACGCGCCGGGAGAAGCGGACAGCCTGCCCTTGTGGTCACGTATTGCTCTACCTTCAGCTCTCACGACCAATATTTCTTCCGCCGGCCGGAGCTGATGGTTGCAGGATCTGTTCTGCCGCCACGCATGGAACTTGCAAATGAGGACCTACTTAGGGCGCACATCCACTCAATGCTCCTATATGAGGCCCAGATCTCCCTAGGGTCATCGATGGTCGAGGTATTGGACATGTCGGGCGAGAAGCCGACTCTTGCTGTAAATGAAAGCATTGCGTCTGCCCTGCGGGATAGAGCTATACTGGCTCAGACTCGTGTTCCCGCGGAACGGGTTCTTGCTTCCTTGAAGCCACAGCTTGAGACGGTTGATTGGTATACAGATCGTTGGCTTGAGGATGTGCTCAACCAAGCCTATATCAGCTTCGACCGCGCATGTGAGCGGTGGAGGGGCCTTTTCAGATCCGCCAAGGAACAGGCGGATAGGAATCACAAGATTCAGACGGACCTCTCGTGCACCGACAATCACAAGAAAGATCGGGCGGAGAGGTTGCATAACGAAGCGATTCGCCAGCTCAAGTTGTTGGCCAACGAAGGAGAGCATGACGACTCTGATTTCTATCCGTACCGCTACTTCGCCGGAGAAGGCTTCTTGCCTGGGTACAATTTTCCTCGGCTGCCTTTGTCGGCATACATCCCTGGACAGCGAGGGCACAGAGGGAAGCGGGAGTTCATCTCGCGCGCGCGTTTCTTGGCCATATCCGAATTCGGCCCGAGATCCTTTGTTTACCACGAAGGCTCCCGATACCAGATTCGCAAGGTGATTCTGCCCCCTCAGGCGGTTGCAGGGGATGAGAGGGATCTCGCGCTCGAGACCATCAAGCAGTGCACTGCTTGCGGCTGTATCCATCCGTGCAACGACGGGGATGACATCGTTATTTGCTCCAACTGCGGGCAGCGACTGGGTGGCGCACTTTCGAGTCTATTCAGGATGACCAATGTTTCCACTGAACGAGCTGCCAGAATCAACTGCGACGAGGAAGAGAGGCAGAGAGTGGGTTACGACATCCGGGTAGGTTTCAGGTTCGCCAACGTTGGAGGCAAACCCAGCTTTCGGGTAGCTCAGGTGACATGCGACGACGAGGAGCTTGCCGCTATTACGTATGCGCCTTCGGCGACCATTTCCAAGATCAACTTGGGCTGGCTCAAGCGCAAGGAGGGCGATGTGCTTCCGGGATTTGTCTTGGATCTGGAAACAGGCCGTTGGGCCAGGGGCAGCAAGACGTTGGAGCGAGTCGACGAGTCTGCTGCCGATGCAGACGAGATGTCGAGGAACCAGGAACGCGTCATTCCCTATGTTGATGACACAAAGAATTGCCTTATATTCACTCCCACCTGCATGCTAGACGAATCCGCCATGGCAACCCTTCAGGCTGCGCTGAAGAGCGCGATTCAGATCAAATATCAGCTGGAGGATTCGGAACTTGCTGCTGAACCTCTTCCCTCGAGGAGTGATCGACGCCTGATTCTATTCTATGAGGCTGCTGAGGGCGGCGCTGGGGCTCTCAGAAATCTCATCGATGATCCGCAGGCTTTGTCTGAGATTGCCAGAGAAGCCTTGAGCATATGCCATTACGACCCCGATACCTTGGAGGATCTGGGCGCCGGTTCGGATGTTGATGAAGGGTGCGAGGCTGCGTGCTATGACTGCCTGATGAGTTATTCAAACCAGATGGACCATGCGATTCTCGACAGAAAGCACAAGAAGGTATTGGAGTTTCTGGAGAGCATGAAGGACTCGTGTACTGAGGCCTCTCCGGTGGGTATGCCTCGTGGGGAGCACCTTGAGACTTTATTGGCCAAGTGCGACTCCGATCTTGAACGCAAATGGCTGAAGTTCATATCCGATCTCGACTTGAGGCTTCCTACAGAGGCACAGAAATATCTGGCCGAGGCCAATACGAGGGTTGACTTCTACTATGAGATAGAGTCAGCTCCTGCTGTGGCCGTATACATAGACGGTCCTGTTCACGAGATTCGAGATCGTGCGCGGGTCGACAGAGACCAGGAGGCGGGCCTTGCACAACTTGGAATCATGTGCCTGAGGTTCAGCTATGACGACGACTGGGAACGGATCATAGCAGAGCAC
>DUWJ01000009.1 GCA_012842765.1 Bacillota bacterium
GAGCCCTACAATAGGGCGTTATCGGATATCTATAGAACCCAGTATTGAACGGCACTTGATATGAAGCGATTTGCTCGAACCGCCCGGAACACTGCGCACGAAATCACGGTTGACCAATCCACCGCAGGCAGAATGTCCAAATGCCTCCACATTGCCCAAAACAGCCGTTCCTTCACATTTGACAGACAGCTCAGGCGGGAGCACCACATGTACGCAGCCGAGAACTGCTGTGATGTCGAGGCGTGTTTCTTCGTCAGGAATCCGTGAAGCCGACAAATCCAGCACAACACTGCCAAGGATCGCCATGTACGAACTGCTCCGCAGCTCCAAACCTGGTTGCCCATGATCGATTCTGCTCAACACCGCCCAGTTTGTCTTGCCTTCAGGAGCAGGTTCACCCGATGATCTCACCATTGCCAGGCCGATGAATATGGCAACAATCGCCCAGAACACTCCGCCGGCATACCCCGTGCTCCAGGGAGAACGTCCCATTTTGCTGCCTAAGATGAGCAAGCCGAGTATGGCTATGATCCATCCCATGGCGGAACGACGCCTCATCAGCTCAGCCTCATCCTCGCCTCCATTTGCAGGCCCACCTTCTCGCTGGCAATCAGCAACGTCGACCGTATCTGCGCCCCAGTCATACGTAGCTTCGCTCTGCACATCTTCTTGAAGTCCACTCTCCTCAGTATGCACCTCTGTCAGGCGCGGGGAGTCAGCATCAGCCTCGCCAGCATCTTCAACGCATTCATCACATCCCTCTCCGTCCACAGGCTCAGGTTCTACCGACGAGGTAGGCATCTCCGATGTTGCCTGCCTCTCTGCCTCGCCAACCTCGCCAGATTCGCTTCCATCAGGCTTCAACACCCAGTATAGTCCCAGGCCAACAATGAGCAAAGGCCAGAAATTGCTGATAATGTAGCTAAGATCAACACTGGTAACGCCCAAGTTATTGAGCAAGAGTACAGATCCAATAACCATGAGCACGACTCCGAGAATAAGCGTCCATGAATCAGATCTTCTCATTTCACGCCCCCCCATTCCCGATCATAGCGCAATCGCGCATCCATCCTTTCGCGGTTCGCTCCCTGCGATCAATACCCCTGTTTCGGGGTCACGCCAGATCATCTGGCCACCGCCGAATCCAGCAGGCTCACTCTCAAGCCTAACCTCATGCCCCAAGCGACGTAACGCATCCGCAACATTCTCACCGATGCTCGGCTCTGCGGCTACACCTTGACTGCCCAGAACGCGCACGCGGGGGCGGTCTATGGCCGTCTGCGGGTCAAGCTTGCCATCGATGATAGCAGAAACTAGCTGGACATGTCCTTGAGGCTGCATGTCTCCCCCCATCACTCCAAAAGCAGCAATAGGAATACCATCTCGAGTTATAAAGGACGGGATTATGGTGTGAAATGGCCTCCTGCCAGGAGCAAGCTCATTGGGATGCCCTTCTTCCAATGAGAAACCAGCTCCGCGATTCTGCATAGAGATTCCAGTTCCCGGAATTACAATGCCGGAGCCAAACCCCATGTAATTTGATTGTATGTAAGAGACCATCATCCCGTAACAATCCGCTGTGCAAAGATAGACTGTATCCCCATCTGAACCCTCCCATCGTCCATGAGCTCTTCCGGGATTGCCAGGGGCTGGACGTTCAAGCGCCCTATCATGACGGATCAGTCTCCGTCTGCGGTCAGCATATCCTTTTGATAGCAGTTCATCTGTGGGAATATCCACGCAAAGCGGATCACCTATATAGCCATGGGCATCAGCAAAAGCCAGCTTCAGGGCTTCAATGACAACATGAAGCACTTCAGGAGACATCAGGTCCATAGATTCCAATTCATAACCTTCAATGATGTTGAGAGCCATCAGTGCCACAATGCCTTGGCCATTGGGAGGAATCTCCCATACATCGAATCCCCGGTAGTTTGCGGACACGGGATCAACCCATTGTGGAGCATGTTCACGCAAATCCTCTTCAGATATGTAGCCTCCAGTATCCTGCGAGTAATCGGCAATCGCCCGCGCCAAGCTGCCCCTGTAAAAAGATCGCCCGTATGAACTTGCAATCGATCTTAATGTCTCTGCCAGATCGGGGTTTCTGAAGATCTCCCCCGCACGGGGCGCTCGCCCGCCCGGCAGAAAAACCCTTTCGAACTCGGCGTAAAGTCCTTTGCGCCCGCCAAATCGCTTTTCGGAATCTGCCCAGTAACCTGCCACGACAGGTGGGACAGGCGCGCCTTCAGCGGCGTATTCAATGGCCGGCGCCATGATTTCGCAAAATGGCATGGAAGCAAAGCGATCATACAGCGCACTCCACGCTGAAACCACGCCAGGCGTAGTGACAGATGCCCAACCCTCCTTGGGCACCTCTCTCATTCCAGCCGCTCGAAGCCGGTCTGCTGAAAGAGACATCGGGGCCTTGCCGGACGCGTTCAGCCCGTACATCTTCCCTTCATCCCAGACTATAGCAAATGCATCCCCGCCCAGTCCGCACGATGTAGGCTCAAGAACTGTCAAAGCCGCTGCCGTCGCCAAAGCCGCATCCATAGCGTTGCCCCCTGCGGCAAGCATTCCGATGCCTGCCTGAGCAGCCAATGGATGGCTCGTGGCCACCGCTCCGCGACGTCCCATTACAGGGCTCCGCCGAGACGGATAAATCGAATTATAGCCGAAATCAGCCATCCTGTATCCCCCTTCATCGAGGCAGCGCTAGCACACCCGATATTTGCTAGTCCCTTCTTCATAGAGGTCCCCGCCATATGCGTCGTAGACAACGAATGCAGGAAAGTCCTCCGCCTCCACGCGCCACAGAGCCTCAGGGCCAAGTTCCTCGTAGGCTATGGGTTTGGCAGACTTCATGCACTGCCCTGCAAGTACCCCTGCTCCTCCTATTGCAGCAAAATAGACTGCACGATGCTCTATTAGACCCTTGCGAACAGCAGCGGAGCGGTATCCCTTCCCTATCATGCCTTTTAGGCCCAGCTCCAGCAAGGGAATGGTGTATGGGTCCATACGTCCGCTCGTAGTAGGCCCCACAGAACCTATCACCTGCCCAGGTTTGGGCGGCGTAGGGCCTGCATAGTAAATTATCTGGCCTCTAGGATCAAATGGGAGAGCCTCGCCTGACTCGATGAGCGAAACCAAACGTTTGTGCGCTGCATCGCGAGCAATGTACATAACTCCGCTTACGCTAACCTCGTCCCCTGCCCTGAGAGAGGAGACGACACTATCCGAAAGCGGAGTCTCAATTTTAATGGTCATCTAATTAATCCCTCCGGCAAATTACAGTATTACTGTGGAGTGCGGCGCCACGTGACAGTTGAGATTGACCGCTACAGGAAGGCTTGCTATGTGGCAAGGGTACGCCTCTATATGGACTGCAAGGGCGGTAACGGATCCTCCAAATCCTTGCGGCCCAATCCCCAGCCCGTTTATCTCGCGCAACAATTCCTCTTCCAATGCTGCATACTTTGGATTCGGATTCCGTTCCCCTACGGGCCGAATCAAAGCCTTCTTGGCCAGAAATGCCACTGTCTCAAAGTTGCCGCCTACACCAACTCCTACAATCACAGGAGGACATGCATTAGGGCCGGCTTTCCGAACCTGGTCCACAACGAAATTGCGGACACCTTCTACGCCAGATGCCGGAGTAAGCATGGCAAGTCCGCTCATGTTCTCAGCCCCGCCACCCTTGGCAACTACGGTAATCTTGAGGGAGCATCCCGGGACCATCTGAAGATGGACTATGGCAGGGGTATTGTCCTTAGTATTGACTCTGCCAAACAGGGGGTCGTGCACCACCGATTTTCTGAGATATGCCTCCGAATATCCGCGTCTGACCCCTTCGTCGATCGCCTGGTTTAGGTCGCCCCCACACACGTGCACATCCTGCCCAAGCTCGATGAAGACTACGGCAATGCCAGTGTCCTGACAAGCAGGTTGCATTAGCTCGCCGGCCAGTCTGTGGTTTTCGAGTATTCTGGCAAGCGCCTGCCTGCCTTGAGGCGATTTTTCTTCCTCCATAGCCCTCTCCAAAGCAGCGATATTCTCCGGAGGGAGCACGCATGTAACCTTCATGCACAGCTTGTATACTGCCTCCGCAATTTCAGATGCATCGATATGTCTGATGTCTGCGCAACTCAAACCGAATCCTCCTCCCCAATCAGGGTTCGCTCCATTCACGTCTTGCCTGTCTTCTTTCCTATTCTTCTCGCTCAAATCATCCATTCCTTCGGCGCCCCGGCGCCCATCTCCAAAAAGATGGTGGTAAATAGCGACGGGCTGACCCGGCAATAAAGCCGCAGTCAGCCCGCAACAGGCGCAACAAAGCACCATAACACAGCTAACTCATGACTTCAAAGTCACTTGTTTGCGTGCCCAGACTCGTAGTGCTTGCCAAGAGCCGCCGGAGGCCTAGAGCGAACTACTGCACTGGCAAGAATCAGAATAGTCAAGATGTAAGGGATCATCTGGATTATCTCGACAGCCAGCGATATCTGAGCTGTCTGCATTCGCATCTGTATGGCGTCTGTAAATGAAAACAGGAAGCTGGCGCCCAAGCCCCCGAGGGGATTCCAACCGCCGAATATGCATGCCGCCAGGGCCATGTAACCGCGCCCAGCCGACATGTCCTTGCTAAACCAATTGAGCTGAGCAAGGGAGAGATATGCTCCTCCCAGCCCTGCCAAGCATCCACTGAGAATCACGCAAAAATACTGTATTGCATGGACGTTGATGCCCACTGTATCGGCTGCCTCCGGGTGCTCGCCTGTCATCCTGATGCGAAGCCCCAAAGGCGTCTTGAACATCAAAACCCAACCTAGAAAAATCAGCACAAAACTGATGTACACCAGAGGCGAATGAGTACCGAGAATCGTCCCGAGAACCGGGACATCGCACAGCCCAGGCACTGACCAGGTTCCGAGACCAGCAACGAGATCGGATGCGCCTTTGCGCTTCCATATCACCTGCATCAGCCATGTTGTGGCGCCCGAGGCCAAAATGTTTATTCCCACCCCGGTTACAACGTGATCCGCCTTAAGCCGGATGGCAAATACCGCAAGGAGGGCGCCGACCAGTCCGCCGCCGACAATCGCAAACAACACTCCCAGCCATGCGTTCCCCGTAAGGTGGGACCCGAGCACACCACAGAACGCGCCTGTGAGCATCATGCCTTCAATCCCGATATTCACCACTCCGGATCTCTCAGAGAAGGCGCCCCCCATCGCAGCCAAGGCTATTGGCGTTGCCATCCTTATGGTAGCCGCCAGGTTGTTCACATTGAACACTATGTCGACAAATCCGCTCATGCCCGGCCACCGCCTTCCTTGCCACAACTCTTCCGCCGAAATATCATTTCCGCCATGCCTGGCGCAGCTACAAACAGTATCACCA
>DUWJ01000062.1 GCA_012842765.1 Bacillota bacterium
AGGCTGATATGTCCTTTTCATCTCAACTTATCCTCCCTGCAAGCTCACCGGCAGCATACCGCGTAAATTATATGCTAGGCCCATATTGGTGTCAAGGAATCGCAAGGACGCGTGATTTGGGTTGTAGCGGATTTCCCGCGCAGGCCAGTTAGACAGTTTAGCAAGAGCAGCTTCCTCCCTGGCAATGAAGGAGCATCATTTGCCGAGATAGGTGTCAGAAGGCGGTTTTTGGCTCCCCCTGGGGGAAGAGGGGCACCTTCACGTAACCGCACTCCCATCTCATTGTTCAATTTGTCAAAGGCTGCTTTTATACAGCCTGTACAGGGCTACGCAATCTGTCCCCCTGTTTGGTTTTTATCCTGCCCAAAGCCATCAACCTTCTTGATGCTTCATCAGGTTGCACAAAAGTCGTGTATGCCGACGGCGAGGGGGCTTCCTCCACGCCCAGCGTAATGTCGAGGCCGCAAACCTGGCGTAGCTGTCATTTTCTAATTAGCCCCGACAAAGGCCCTCGGTACTCTTACATTAAAAGATGATGCCTTCCATTGCCCCGTACTTTTTCTAGCGCTTGCATCAACTCTTCATCAGGCAGGTAGTCTATAACAAGCTTCAATTGTCCCAAATCGCCCAATTTCTCAACAACTTCATTCTAGCGAAACAACTGCTTTTGTGGTTCTGTCCACGTTGTTTGGACTATTTGCAACATTTTACACTTTGGGCCGGTTGCCCTGTTTTTCGTGCTGCAAAACGGGCTTTTCCCATGGAGGAAACGGATTGTCAGCCGTCCTTCAAATACAAGATGGCTCGCCAACCGGAACAGATCTTTGCGAGTTTCGCATTCCTTTCAATGTGATCCATTTTCAGTTGTTGTGCCATCTCCGTATCTGCATTTGCTTTTCTTCGGGCCTCAGCCGCCCCAAACCCCCAAGTGCCTTTTGAGCGCTGCTCACAGGAGTCCCTCAAACACTTTCAGAACCATGAAGATCCTTTTGCAGTTCTTATGCACACCCGCACCGATTCCTGCCGCTCATCCATCTAGCCTTGAATTCGGCAATCCTTGCCTTCCACATCTATTCACCTTTACTCTTTGACATAGATAAACCTCCCCAAGCTTGTCTCCTCGAGGAGGATTATTGCACACTCCAGGGCATCAACCCAGGCGGGCACTGTTTGACGATTACCCCAAAGCCTGTCTTGCCTCATATCCCTTTCCCCGTGATCTTTGCTCATCTGCGCTTTTCAACACTCAGCCCATCTTAGTGCTGCGCACCTTCCATCACGCAGCTCATTGTATCTTCTCTCAATCTCGGAGACAAAGTCGGCCACTAGCCACGATCCTACCTATTCTATTGCAGCCTCACTCTTTGAGTTCTCCAGTTTGTCACATTCTGATAAGTCGCATCTGCTTCTGTCCATTCCAAAAAACCGACAATTCACATGCTGTGGACAACTCGCAAGAAGCATTTCGGCTCAATTGGCAACCAAAGCGCTCACTCTTAGCAATAGATTCTCGTGGATCTTGCAAAAATGCATCCCGACTTATCAAGCCTCGATCGCCGGTACCTCTTTGTGGATCACCCGCGATGATCAGTTTCATCCCATTATCGCTGCAAACCCGCGCCAAAGGATCCGCTGTCTCACGCCATATATTGCCGGGCATTGAGGCGTTGTAGTAGTGAAAACCTGTGTTGCTCGATTTGATCTCTTTTCGCTCTGTTATGATAGTGTGTACAAACATACCGACTTTTCGCTCGCGAATTCATACACCAATGATTATCGCCAGTTATGCGCCCTTTTATGCACAGTCTGTGGATATCCCTGTGGATAACCTGTGTGAAGTTCGTGGATTTCCCACAACCGCCGATATTCGGGCAAAAACTTTCCCAAAACCATCTGTGGATAATTGTGAAAGCCGCCTTTGACTGGCGAAAAGCCAGCTAAAACATATGTTCGCCCCGAATCTGCTGGCGGTAGGATATCCACAGGTCTCTGTGGAATACTTGTGGATGATATGTTATAAACAATATGCGGACTCCGCTTTCCGACGACTTTTCAACAGCTGTGGAAAACGTTGTGGATAACTTTATGGTGAAAACGTGATATTTCGAGAATCTTGTAAACCCGACTAGCAGCATTCGAGCAATAGTCAATAATTGTCGATCAATTCCGGACCATTTTAGCTGGCGCTAAAGTTATCCACATTTTCATGTTGATAACCTGTGGATGAAATAGTGGAGCGGAGAGTGTCGAAGCCAGGAGGCTATGCAGGTGGCTTTGTTCAAATTCCTATTTGGCAGGATGAATGGAGAGAAAAGCCAGACAGAGGACTCGGTCGCCGAAGTATCGGCAATAGCGCCCGAGTCCGCTCCGGCGTACACATTGCGCATAGCAACTTATGATTCAATGTCGATTCTCCCTCGCACAATTGATCTCTCATCCGATAACTTTGCGTCCTTTGTGAATGAAGCATCATCTAGGGTGTACGCCTTCTGCAAAGAAAAAGGGGGATCCATGCCCTTTGTTGTTCTGAGGGAAGCCATCGAAAACCTGATACACGCCGGATTCGAGGATGCAGTAATTACGATCATGCCCGATGGCAATGTTGTGCGCATATCAGATCATGGACCTGGCATACGCGCCAAGAGCCAGGCTATGATGCCCGGTTTCACCTCAGCGACGGCCGACGACAGGAAGTTGATAAAGGGGGTGGGATCTGGTTTCCCGATAATGATTGAATCTTTAGAGTCCTTAGGAGGTTTCCTCACTGTCGAGGACAATCTGGGTTCAGGTCTCGTGGTCACGCTATGTTCCTCTCCCGACACACGTCCTGGCGGCGTGTCGCCGAAACCTGACAGAGCTTCGCAAAAGACTGCTGGTCCATCCCAGCCTGTACGGCATGATCCCGCCCATATGCAACCAGCCCAGATTGCACAAGGGTTTACAGAAGCGGCGTGGAGCTCGCGCCAGGACATTTCCGGCGCCTATCACCCGCCTACTCAGGGCATCTTTATTGGCCATCCTCAAGACGGAGATGGACACATCTTCGCCGAGGGGCCTCAGGGGTCAGGGGGCGTTAGGCCACAACGGGATCCGGGGGCCGAGATTTCACAGACATCTTCGGCCGTCTACAACGAATCCGACTCCATTGATATGGAAAACATAGCTGACGAAGGCAGAGCCACTTTATCCGTCGAGAAGCAGGATTCGGCGGCAGATCAGTCGAAGAAAAGGCGAGATGAGGAACCCCCATCCACATCTCAATCCTCTGATATGTCAGATGAGGCTCTCGGCGCCTTGCTCTCCTCACGCCAGAAGAAGGTGTTCTTGCTTATTGCAGAGATGGGGGAGATAGGGCCTTCGGTTGTCACAAAAGAGCTTGACATAAGCCTTAGCACGGCATATCGCGATCTAGTGACCCTAGAGGAATTGGGACTCGTAGTCAGCCTCGAAGGAGGCAAGCGAAAGCTTACGAGGCGGGGTGTTGACTTCCTCAGCTATGTCTTTAGGTGATGGTCCAAATGAGGGGTGACAAAGTGTCCCAAGAGATAAATGCAATTTGGATGGATGTTCTTCAGGTCCTCGAAAGCGAGCTGTCGAGGCCAAGTTTTGACGCATGGCTCAAGACCAGTGTCCCCGTTGTCGTCGCTGACGACATCGTAGAAGTGCCGGTCCCGCACGACTTTGCCCGTGACTGGCTGGAAATGCGATACGCAGCATTGCTGTCAGAAACCATGTCATCCATGGTGGGCCGGAAAATAACGGTGAGGTTTATTGCTAGGGAAAGTTCGGCTGAGGCAGAAAACGGAGATGGAGCCGTAAGCGAAGATTCTTACGAGATGGGCAATCACGCAAACCCTGCGACCCGAGAGCCGTCGCCCGCTAACGCGTTGGACGCAAATGCCGCATCAGGCATGGGGGTCGACGAAGCGGCAGCGACTTCTGGAACATACGCCCAAACGCAGGCTGAAGCGAAAGCCTTCGATGACTTCTCTACACCGGCGCTCAATCCGAAGTATACTTTCGAGTCTTTTGTAGTGGGCAACTCCAACAGGTTCGCCCACGCGGCTGCGCTTGCCGTTTCCGAAGCGCCTGGAAAGGCCTACAACCCGCTCTTCATATACGGCGGAGTGGGATTGGGGAAGACCCACTTGATGCAGGCCATAGGCCATCATGTGTTGGAGATCAACCCTTATGCCAAGGTAGTATACGTTCCTTGCGAGCAATTCACAAATGAGCTAATAAACTCGATTCGCTTTGAAACGACTATTCAGTTTCGCGAGCGATATCGCAACGTGGATGTCCTGATGATAGATGATATTCAGTTCCTCGCCGGAAAAGAACGCACTCAGGAAGAGTTCTTCCATACCTTCAACACTCTCTACGAGTCGGGAAAACAGATAGTGCTCTCGTCTGATCGACCCCCGAAAGAAATTGCCACGCTCGAAGCAAGGCTGCGATCGCGATTTGAGTGGGGCCTGATTACGGATATAGGCACTCCCGACCTTGAGACAAGGATCGCCATTCTGAAGAAGAAAGCTGTGTCGGAGGGACTTGACGTTCCCAACGACGTGCTGGTGTACATAGCGGGCCAGATACATTCGAACATACGTGAGCTGGAGGGAGCTCTCATCAGAGTAACGGCCTGTGCCGCCCTGACTAATCGCGAGATAACTACACAGCTTGCCGCAGAGGTAATCCAGGACATGATACCATCCTCGCGGCCAAAGCAGATATCGGTGGAGCTAATACAGCGAACAGTGGCAGACTACTACCACCTGGAAGTATCGGAAATGGTGTCAAAGACGAGGGTCCGCACTGTAGCCTTGCCACGGCAGATCGCCATGTATCTTTGCCGTGAGCTCACAGAGCTTTCGCTGCCGAAGATAGGCGAGGAATTCGGTGGACGGGATCACACGACTGTGATCCACGCCTGTGACAAGATTCAAAACGAGCTAAAAAAGGACTCAACCATGAACGCGAACATCAAGGAAATAGTTTCCAGATTGAAGAGCAGTTGACCTGTTGATTATGTAGTTAACAACATGTGAAAAGGCTGTGGAAAGCGTGTGGAAAGAAAAAACCCCTGTGGATAACTGATGATAACTCGCCATCTGCTCCACAAGTAATCAACAATCTGTCTACAGTGACACTGGGAACAGACGGGCAGCATAACCCATGAAATTCGACACTTATCCAGATATCCACAGGCACGTATACTACTACTACGGTAAATGTACATATGTACTCATAGTAGTACTTATATATGCATGTGCCTGGAAATCAGGTCAGTGGGGAGGTATAGCAAGGTGAAGGTATCATGCTCCAAGGCAGCTTTGGTCAGCGGAGTTCAGACCGTGTACAAGGCGGTCTCTCCTAAGGCTACCATCCAAGCGCTTTCAGGAGTGCTTGTGGAAACTTGCACACAAGGCCTGAGGTTGGTAGCATACGACCTGGACGAACTGGGCATCGAGACATTTGTTCCAGTTACTGTTGGAACAGAGGGGTCGACAGTGATCCCTGCAAAGTATTTCTCCGATATCTCGAGAAAGCTTCCGCAGTCAGAAGTCATTCTTGAGTATCGGGAGGAGAGCCAATCTGTGAGCATATCCGCCGGAAGAGCGGACTTTACCGTGAAAACCATGCCGGCTGCGGAGTTTCCCGCATTGCCGGAGATTTCGGAAGCAAATAGCTGGTCTATGCCAGAAAGCGAGCTCAAGACCATGATCAGGCGCACCATTCCTGCGGCGGCAGTCGACGATGCCAGGGCTTTTTTTAAGGGCATCTACATGCTATTCGAAAAGGACTCGCTGACCATGGTGGCCACCGACTCATTTAGGCTTGCATACAGGAAAACGCAGGCATCGTTCGATCTTGAAGAGCCAATTGACGTGATAATCCCGGCCAAGGCCCTTCTCGAAGTGGAGAGAAACCTCAATGACACCGGGGAGAGGGAAGTCTCGATAGCCATCGAGAAAAACCATGCAATGTTCCGGATAGGGCCCACGACTTATGTGACACGACTATTGGAAGGACAATTCCCCAATTACAAGCAGGTTTTCCCGGAGAATATACCGGCAAAGATAATCTGTGATCGCCTGCAGCTTTTGGACAGTGTAGACAGGGTATCGCTGATGTGCAAGGATGAATTGAGCGCCATCAGGATGTCGTATACCGGTGATGAGGGAATGGCCTCGGGCTTTTTGACAATCACCGCTGCCACACCCGAGGTCGGAGAGGGCAAAGAAGACATACCTGTGTCCATGATCGGCCACGCAGAGGTCACCGTGGCCATGCGCGCAAGATACCTGAGGGACGTGCTCAGGGTGCTCGACGGGGAAGAGGTGTGCTTAGGCTACACCAGCTACAGGCATCCAATAGAGGTTACGGACGAGACGGATCCTGCGTACACTTATCTTCTGATGCCTGTAACGGCGCCTGTGTGATGATATGGGACGCATGAAAAACATGACTTTGGAAATAGAGACTGAATATATAGAGCTCGACCAGGCGCTCAAACTTGCTGCGCTGGTCGGATCGGGCGGAGAGGCCAAGATGGCCATCCATTCGGGCTGGGCGAAGGTGAATGGAGCCGCTGAGTTCAGACGCGGAAGGAAACTTAGGGACGGCGACGTCCTCGAGTTCGCAGATGTAGTGGTTACCATCGTATCTGGCGGCAGCTCTGGGTCTGGCAAGGAGGATGTGTGACAAGCGTGTGGGTGAGGAATATCCAGTTGAGTGGCTTCCGAAACTACAGCAAAGAGTCGGTGACTTTCGACCCTGGGCTCAACCTGTTTTTGGGGCACAATGCACAAGGAAAGACTAACCTTCTGGAGGCTGTGTACGTTGCCTCTGCGGGCCGCTCATATCGCGCCTCATCCGATTCCGAACTTGTCCAAAAAGGGAGTTCGTATTATAGGGTCGCCGTAGACGTCCAGCGCAAGCCCGCCCCTGTGACGTTGGAAGTCAGTTATTCCACAGATGGAAGAAAGCTCGTGAGGCTCAACGGCACGGAAAGGATTCGCGCGGCGGAGCTGTCATCTTTTCTCAACGTGGTGCTTTTTACCCCCGACGACCTTGCGCTGGTCAAAGGAAGCCCTTCTGTGAGGCGGAAGTTTCTGGATCTGGAGATATCCCAGGTGAGCCCCGCTTATAGGCAATTGATCAACCTTTACTCCAAGATCGTTACGCAGAGAAATGCTCTGCTGAAGCAGGCTAGGGAAAGAAATTGGCGGAGCGATTCGGCCGCCGCGAGCAGGCTTCTCGAATCATGGGACGAGCAGTTGATCGAGACCGGATCGAAGATAACAGCCCGTCGAATGCAAGTTGTAGCCAGCCTTGACGAGCTGGGGCGTGAGGCCCACTACAGGATTACGGGAGTTCCTGGGGCGCTTTCCGTGAGATACTTGCCTTCGGTACCTCTTTCTGCGGACGAGCAAGGTTCAACAAGCGAGGCGACGGTTGACTGGATTGCCGAAAGATATCGCGCGCGCCTGCGACAATTGCGCAAGGTGGAGCTGATCAGAGGGGTAACCATGGTCGGTCCACACCGTGATGACATCAGTTTCCAGCTTGATGGCGCAGACGTAGCTACCTATGGGTCCCAAGGGCAACAAAGGTCGACAGTGCTTGCGGTCAAGCTTGCCGAGGCAAATTTCATAAGAGCGCATACTGGGGATATGCCAGTGCTTCTTCTAGACGATGTTCTCTCAGAATTGGATGAGACTCGCAGGACTAATCTTTTGGGAGAGATAGTAGGGGACAATCAAGTTCTTGTTACCAGCGTGGAGCCAGGGTGTAGGGATTTGATGCCGCGCGGTGCCGCGGTATTCTCCATCGTAGCCGGGGAGGTGACGCCCGATGATGCTTCCCATCGGGGATGTTCTGGGAAAGAGCATGGACAAGATGGGATACACCGCCCGGATCCGGGCGACATCCGCCATGCTAGTGTGGAACGATGAAATAGCCCCATCACTAGCGGTTGCATCGAGGGCCACTTTCGTTAGGGGCAAGACGCTGTATGTGACGGTTGAAAAGCCCGTGTGGGCTCAACAGCTTTCCATGATGAAAAGAGGGCTTGTGCAGCGCATTAATGCCTCCGCCGGAAAGGATGCCATCCGCGATATAAGGTTTCGTAGCGGCCAAGTTCGCGCACCGCTCGTGTGGGGAGCGGATTCCGAGGCCGGCCTGAAGTTCCCTTCCCCATCTGCTCAGGAAGAAGGGGTGCCTGACTGGAAAAGTATGCCTGCTGATGAAGACGCGCTCTCCACCGCTGCAAATGCTTCCAGGCCGATTGGGGATCCGGAAGTAAGGGAGAAGTTCAGTGATCTGATGATCACTGATGCAAAATGGCGGGCGTGGA
>DUWJ01000392.1 GCA_012842765.1 Bacillota bacterium
GACAACAGGACAGTCAAGGCGGTTCTTCCGTCGCCATTCGGGCCGTTTTACATGAATCTTTCCCATGCTTACATCTACCCCAAGCACAAACTTGAGAGCAAGATCGACAAGAAGAGGCCCGACTCAGTCAATGAGCTGTGGCTTACAAACGTCAATCCCAAGGAGATAGTGGCCAACGGCCCATACAGAATCGCAAGCTACGTAATGGATCAGAAAGTCGTCCTAGAGAGGAACCCAAACTACTGGAAGGTAGACAGGTTCGGAAACCAGCTCCCATACTTCGATAAGCTGGAGTATCTGATCATCAAGGATGACGAAGTGAGGCTCGCCAAGTTCATGTCGGGCGAGATCGATTACATGGCGGTTTCGGCCAAAGACTTCCCCGTACTGAAGGGGAAAGAGCGGGCAGGGGCACCCTTTACCGTTTACATGGCCCAGCCCACGCAGCCGACGCCCAGCCCAGTCCATATCTCCTTCAACTACGATGTGGAGGACCGCAACCTCAGGACGCTCTTCACCAACATCGACTTCCGCAGAGCCATGGAGTGCCTCCTCGACAGAGACAGGATAATCGATGAAGTTTACAATGGCCTCGCAATCCCCGGCGGCGGCCTGGTGCTCCCCTCCAACAAGGCCTTCTACAACCCGAAGATAGAGGAGATTATGAGGCCGTACGATCCACGCAAGGCCAATGCAGCCCTCGACAAGCTGGGCCTTGACAAGAGAGGCCGCGATGGGTTCAGGCTCTTCCCTGACGGCAAGAGGGTCGAGTTCACCCTCACCGTGGCCAGTGCGCCTCAGGATCACCAGGATATCGCCTTGATCTTCAAGGAAGATCTAGAGAAGGCAGGAATCAAAGTCAATCTGCAGATCCTCGATGCCACGCTTGTAGGGAACATGTTCGGAGCAGGCAACTTCGAGGCCGGAATAAGGGCCTTCGGAAACCAGCCCGACCTCGAGCTGAGGAAGGCGATATGGCAGCCGGGAACTCAGCTCTATTACTGGCACTACTCGACGCTTGACAAGGATAACCTGGCCGCGATCACCAAAAACATGACTGATTGGGAGAAGAGAGTCTATCTTCTCTTTGATAGAGGGTCTGTTACAACTGATCCTGCCAAGAGGAAAGAGATCTACGACGAGATCCAGGAGATCTACTACGACGTCGTCCCGGTGATCTTTGTGTGCAAGGGCATGAACTTGTTTGCAGCCAACAACTCACTCGGCAACATATGGCAAGACAAGCAGGGCATAGTCTACTTCTCAAGCTACACAACGTACAGAAAGTAACGTTCGATAAGGGGGAAGCGCCCCGCTTCCCCCTGCTCTATTTGCACGTTTAGAGGAGAGGGCATGAATGCGGGCATTCATAGCGAGACGTATATTGATCATGATTCCCATGATGCTCCTGGCGTCGGTGATCTGCTTTTGGATCACAGAGCTTCAGCCTGGCGACTTCGTCAGTCAGTATCTGGATAACCCCAGGATATCGCCGGAGCAGATCAGGCTGCTCAGGGAGAGGCTGGGTCTGGATAGGCCTGCCCATGTCAGGTATTTCATGTGGCTGAAAGGCGTAGTCACCAAGTGGGACTTCGGTTACTCTTTCGCTTACGAACGGCCGGTCGGCGACCTCATATGGGAGCGAATGGGCTGGACGGTCACCATAGCCTTGCTCACAGTGGTCTTCCAGTGGCTTTTGGCCGTGCCGATGGGCATCTACTCGGCCTTGCATCCCTATTCGCCCCTTGACTACACCCTGACCGTCATCGGGTTCATAGGGATCTCCGTTCCCGACTTCTTCCTCGCCCTAATACTTATGTACTGGTCGCTCAAGGCGGGCGCTACGTCTATAGGCGGGCTTTTTTCACCCCAGTTCATAGGCGCGCCGTGGAGTCTTGCGAAATTCGCCGACCTCCTGAGGCATCTTTGGATGCCCCTGGTCGTTGTGGGCTTGGGGGGCCTGGCCGGGCTGATGAGAGTCATGCGAGGCAACATGCTCGATGTCTTAGGATCGCCATTCATCACATCGCTCAGGGCCTACGGTCTCGATGAGCGGACCGTCAAAAGGCATGCTGTAAAGAACGCTCTCAATCCCATGGTGAGCATCGCCGGGTCGGAGCTGCCCAACATATTCTCTGGGACAATAATTGCGGCCATCGTTCTGAATCTTCCGACGATGGGCCCGTTTTTCTATAATGCGCTGCTCAATCACGACCAATACCTGGTCATGGCTTTTCTGATGTTCATCGCACTCATTACGCAGATCGGGAATTTGCTTGCCGACATCGCGCTTGCCTTCCTCGATCCGAGAATAAGGATGAGCTAGGGGTGTCCACCA
>DUWJ01000393.1 GCA_012842765.1 Bacillota bacterium
GATATCGAAACGGTGATGCACCGTGTAGAGCTTGCAGACGAGATTAGGGTTGAGCGGCTTGAAGCTGGTGCAGTGTCGGAATATGAGATAAGAGTTGATGTCTTCCCGCAGGTGGCGCCGGCTGGTACGGAGAATATTGCGTATCGCGCGGCTATGGCTTTTTTTGAAGCCGCCGGAAAACGAGGCGCGGTATCGATAGGGATCGGAAAGAAGATACCTGTTGCCGCCGGGCTCGGGGGAGGAAGCGCAGACGCAGCCGCGGTTTTGGCTAGCATGAATCGGCTGTGGGATGTGCCACTCGCAGAGGATGAACTGTACCATGTTGCCCGTTCGGTCGGCGCGGATGTGCCGTTTTGTCTTATGTGCCATGGCGATCCGCCTCGGGCTTGGGCGGCTATGGCATGTGGCATTGGGGATGATCTGACGCCCTTGCCTCCGCTGCCAGGAGTTGCCGTGGTCCTTGCGAAACCCTCAGTCTCTCTCCTGGCGGGCGAAATGTACGGGATGTGGGATGGTCGACGAGCGCGGGCGATGGGTGGGCGCGGCAATGCGAGGGCTCGGGCTCTGGCGAACTGGATGCGATCGCAAGGCGGGAGCGCTTTGAAAGGGGATGCGGTATCTGGTTCGCCTGTGGCGCAGGCGGTGCATCTGATTGGGAATGAGCTGGAGCCGGTTGCTGCCGAGAGATGCCCGGAGGTGCTCGAAGTTAAGGCGGCGCTGCTGGAGTTGGGGGCTATGGCTGCGGTTATGAGCGGCAGTGGACCTACTGTATTCGGGTTGTTTGAGTCGGATGATTCCGCACATTCTGCCGCACGGAGCCTCAGGAAACGGGCGTTCTCTCTTTCCGGAAGGGGCCCGCTCGATGTCATCGTTACACATGCCGGGCCTAGGATTCCTCCTGGGTCTTAGGAATATATCGAAGGATTTGCGAGGCACACAATTCAATCCCAAATAGGGAATGAGGTGAGAGGCGCAATGCGAGTGGATGTGGCAATTCTGGCCGGCGCGGATAACGACGGGCGTCTGGCCGAGGTTTCAGACGCGAAATACGAGGCCGTAGTGGACATAAATGGCAAGCCCATGGTGGAATGGGTTCTCGATGGCGTGCTGGGGGCAAAATCTGTAGACCGAGTGGTAGTGGTTGGCCCGTCAGATGCTTTGCAGCCTATTGTTGACAGGAAAAATGCCGGCGGCAGGGTTCAGGTGATTGAACGCCGGGGGAACATGATCGCAAATCTCATGGCTGGGCTCGACGAGATCTCTGATGAGAAGAAGGCCGTGGTGATTGCGGGTGATGCTGCGTTTATCACCAGCGAGTCTATTGACGGATTCGTGGAGATGTGTGAGCGCGATCCCGCCGAGGTCCACTACGCGGTGGTGGCGCGCGATGTGATTGAGGAGAAGTTTCCCGGCGTAAAAAGAACCTACATAAAGCTGGCGGACGCGACGGTGACCGGCGGGAACGTGTTCATGGTGGACGCGCCTGTGGTCCGAAAGAACCGCGGCATTATCGAAAAGGCTCTTGACATGAGAAAAAACCCCCTCGCATTGGGTTCGCTTCTGGGGCTGCCGATAATACTCAAATACTTGTTTGGACGACTCTCAATCGCAGATGTCGAAAAGAGGGCATGGGATAAGCTGGCACTGGTTGGTCGAGGCGTCATAGTCCCCTACGCGGAGATAGGCGTAGATGTTGACAAGCCCAGCGATCTGGAACTTGCTTTGCAGATGCTTGCCTGAGCGAGTCTCCATAATCTACTGTGCAATCTGTCGCGCGCTGGTTGATTTTTCGGGAGGTGTAAATGTTGAAGAAGGTTGTGGATACTGACAGGGCGCCAGCAGCTATAGGCCCTTATTCCCAGGGTATTGTAGCTGGACAGTTTCTCTTTGTTTCCGGCCAGACTCCGCTCGACCCGGCAACCGAGAAGCTCGTGGATGGCGGGATAAAGGAGCAGACTAAGAGGGCGTTGGACAACATAGTTGGGATCTTGGAGGCTGCAGGAACTGGGCTGGATAAGGTGGTCAAGGTGACGGTCTATCTTGAAGATATGAATGATTTCGCTGCCATGAATGAGGTTTACGCCTCCTATTTCGGATCTGAACAGCCTGCACGATGCGCAATCGAGGTCTCGAGGCTTCCCAAAGACGCAAAGGTGGAGATAGACGCCATAGCCATTTTGTAGCAAATGCATTAAAAACACGAAAAATGCGCCCTCTTTAGAGGATTTTCCTGGAATGCGTAGAACAAGGATACAAAAGGGGAACCATTACTGCATTTCCATGAAAGGTGGGCGCGGTGTGAACATCACTGACGTGAGGGTGCGCAAAGTCAACACTGCAGGAAAAATGCGGGCTATTGCGTCGATTACTTTTGATGATGCATTCGTGGTTAGGGACATCCGGGTTATTGAGGGACAGAAAGGGTTATTTGTTGCCATGCCTAGCCGCAAGGCTCCTGATGGGCAGTTCCGCGACATTGCTCACCCTGTCACGCAGGAAGCGCGTGACATGATCGAAGACGCAATAATATCTGTCTATAACGAACAAGGCGACTAGCGCCTCTTGTCTAAGCGGCTGAGTTTTTGGTATTTTGCCTCAGGCGCTTTGCAGGGTTTGCTATTGAGACCGAATGGC
>DUWJ01000460.1 GCA_012842765.1 Bacillota bacterium
AGCAAGCCATTTGTTATCATCTCGGGGATATCGGGCACAGGCAAGACCAAAATGACGCAACTGGTAGCCGATTACATGTCCAAGGTTTCTGGAGTGGACGAGAGCACCGCGTTTGTTCCAGTAAGGCCCGACTGGACCGACAACTCACACCTTCTTGGCTGGTACAACGCCATTGCCGAGCGATATGAGACTACTCCCGTCCTTGACCTGATTATCAAAGCATCCGACGCTCCGGCAGCGCCCCATTTCATCATCCTCGACGAGATGAACATAGCCAAGGTGGAGCACTACTTCTCCGACTTTTTAGGCTGCATGGAGAGCAGATGGATAGATGTAGACGATCGGGTGAGACAGGAACCTATCCACCTTCACAGCCACGTGGCCGACTACGAGGCTGGCGAAGGCTCAGTTAGCATTCCCCCGTGGCTCGACTTGCCGCTTAACGTGTATGTCGTTGGCACGGTGAACGTCGATGAGTCTACGTACATGTTCTCGCCCAAAGTCCTGGACAGGGCAAACGTAATTGAGTTCAACGATGTTTGCCTTGACCCGGATTCACAGATGCGTGAAAGTACGCTGGCGGATCCGAAAACACCGGGCTCATCGGGATTCGTGCTTAGGTCGGATGTAAACCCCGTCGAGCTGCTTTCAGGTTACACGCCTGCTCCACCGAAGCTGTGGATCCGAATGAAAGACGAGATGCCTGAGCATTTTGAACTGCTGCTTGAGGTCCATGAGGCGCTTCGCCCATACTACCTCCACTTCGGTTATCGTGTGGCCAATGAGATCGCAGCGTTCATGCTCAATACGCGTAAATACTGCGCAGACGGCGATGACGCATTGTCTTCCACCTTTGACCTACAGGTCTTGCAGAAGATACTTCCCAAGATGCATGGCGCGGTAAACTCAGTCGCATGGAGGCGCGCCTGGAGCAGGTGGGGTTCGCGTCCTTCATTGAGTAGGCAGGCCTGGCGGGCAGAGATGTTAAGGTGGAGAGCAGGGAGGTGAGCAGACATGACGGCTGATGTAGTCTCTCAGCTCGTGCAGTAGGGGGCCTGGTGCGAGGATGGAGTCTTGCGGGTTCCGTCCGATTCGGTATACTACCTTCGCTTCGAAGATGGCCATGGCCCGACTTGGTTTGAGCAATCACTGCTCGTTACCAGGCTTGGGGGCACGCCGGGCCTGTTCCAGTTGAACTTGGTGAACTGCGTGGGCCGTCTCCGCCTAGGCCCGGTCGAGCTGGACGTCGAATGCGCGAAGCTTACATCTTCCCAGTTCCGCGCCATGGTAGATGATGTATCTGGTTATCTTGCGCAGCTGCCATTTTCGCACAAGGGTGCGGGGTCGTCATACGAGCGCGCGGCCGAGCCCGCAAGACCTATCGATTACCATGTGCTCGTCTACATAAGCAGCCTGCTTCGCGCCAACCTACTGCAGTCGGCGGTGGCATGCATCGCTGCCGATCCCCATGTGTCGTTCGTCAAGGAACGACAGCGCGTCAGAGTCGAGCAGGCACGCCGAGCCGACTCAGTCACGGTGCGGGACATATGTGCCAATCCCCGGCGTTTCGAGCCCATACGGCCAGGGTCGACCTTGGCAGCGAGCGCACTCTGTG
>DUWJ01000394.1 GCA_012842765.1 Bacillota bacterium
ATGGTCTCGGCGGCATCCATCATATCGTCTAGTGCAACCCGCGTAAGCGATGTGATGTTCTGTATCTTCACAAAATCCCGAACTGAAAGAGGCGATCCACTGCGAGCTGTGCCACCTGTGGGCAATACATGGTTCGGTCCGGCGGCGTAGTCGGTGGCCGCCACCGGCGTGAGCGGACCTAGCAGTATGCTGCCGGCGTTGCGCAGCCGACTGAGAAGGGCATGGGGATCGTCCACCATCACTTCAAGGTGTTCAGGGGCATAGCGGTTTACCACGTCTACAGCCTGGTCGAGATCGTCGGCGATTATGATAAGGCCGTGTTCGCTTAAAGAACGTATAATCGTATCGCGACGAGACAGGGACTCAACCTGAACGGCTATTTCGCGGACAACACTCGCGGCAACCTCGCCTCTGGTTGTCACCAATATGGCTTCCGAGTCAGGACCGTGCTCAGCCTGAGAAAGCATGTCCGCCGCCACGAAGCGCGGGTCGGCGGACATGTCTGCTAGCACGACAAGTTCGCTCGGTCCGGCGAGCATATCGATGTCCACATAGCCAAAGACCAACCTTTTGGCTGCAGTCACATAAGCATTGCCCGGTCCCACGATTTTGTCTACTGCACAGACGGACTCGGTGCCAAAAGCCATCGCCGCGATGGCCTGACATCCCCCAACCTTGAACACCTTGTCGACGCCAACGATGTCGGCCGCCACGAGCACATAGGGGTTGGCAACGCCACCGGGACCAGGTGGAGTGCAGACAATCACGCTCTGCACCCCGGCTATCCGGGCAGGTACCGCGCACATGAGCACAGAGGACGGGTAGGCCGCGGCGCCGCCAGGCGCGTAGATGCCAACCCGTTCTATTGGTCGGATTGCCTGCCCCATGATGGCGCCGTCATCCAGAATGCACGCCCAAGTCTGCTGTACCTGCCGCTCGTGGAAACACCGAATATTGTCGGCCGCCTTCCGGAGAGCCTCTACAACGCCTTGATCCACCACAGAGTAGGCGTGATCAATGTCGGCACTCGTAGTTTCAATGCTTTCTGGCACAAAATCTGCACCGTCGAACTGCGCGGTGTAGTCGAGCACAGCCTGGTCACCGCGTCTTCGGACGTCTTCAATGATGGGGCGAACCTTCTGCTCAACCTCTTCGAAGTCCTCAGGCCCTCGACGGATTCGTTGCTGCAAGTAGTCGCAAGCTGCAATAGTCTTTATCCCGATTGGCGTATTCATCTTCGCCTCAACACCTCCTGGCATTGGCATGTTTTAATGGCCATAAACCTCGCCTCAGCTTTACAGCAATCCATCTGTCTGCTCGATGCCTAAGTCCGTCAGATGCTGCGGCTTCGATCACAAAGCGCCGACGCAATCTGATGGATGACTGTAGATTTCAGCTTGAGGCTCGCGCGATTCGCAATGAGCCTCGCTGATAACTGCGCTACCTCCTCTATTGGCACAAGCCCGTTGTCGGCCAATGTACGGCCGGTGTCCACTATGTCCACGATTACGTCGGAAAGCCCCGCAATAGGCGCAATCTCCACAGCCCCATTGAGCTTGATGATCTCGACGCATAGATCCCGTTTCGGCGCAAAGTGGCGTCTGGCAATGGCCGGAAACTTGGTGGCTACCCGTAGAGTGTGGCCACTACGCGGCAAAGGCAGCTTGCAGACGGCCCCCTCAGAGCCGCAGCCATCTGGGGCAATCGCCCCCTGAAGCGCTGCAACAACCAAGCGGCATCTCCCAAAACCTAAGTCGACGAGTTCGCAAACGCCCCAATCGCCTTCGAGCAACGCATCCTTTCCGGTTATCCCTAGGTCGGCAGCGCCATGTTCGACATATGCTGGCACATCCGCAGGGCGGGCAAGAATGAACCGCATACTGCCGTCACCCGTCGTGTAGATGAGTCTTCTGTCTATCTCATCCATGCTTGGAACTTGAAGTCCCGCTTCCGCCAGGGCATCCAGCGATGGCTGGAGCAATCGGCCTTTGGGAAGCGCGATGCTGAGACAGTTCCCTAGATTTAGTGGCGCGACCTCACTTTCGCGCACGGGCGTGCGTTGGGCCACAGATACCTGTTCCATCGACGCTCACCTCCTTCTACTGCTTGCAAAGCCGACACCACGGCGTCCACATCCACAGCCAAACCCGCTGCGGGCGCAGACGACCCAAATCGCGCCAGCAGTTTGTCGTACCGTCCACCGCCGATCACGGCATTTGCGCACCCAACGGCATATCCCTCGAACACGACTCCGGTGTAGTACCGAAATTCCCGGACTATGGACAGGTCGAGACGAAAGCACTTGCCCAAACCCC
>DUWJ01000063.1 GCA_012842765.1 Bacillota bacterium
GTATTTCCTTTTCGAAAGGAGGCTTCGGTCCGTGGAATTCTTTGAAAGTCCGACTATAAAAGTGCTCGGAGCGGCCCTGGATATCTCCTCCGCCAGGCACACGGCTATCTCGCGCAATGTGGCGAACGCCAACACCCCGGGATACAAGGCGGTCGACATGGATTTCAGCGAGACATTGAAGCGGTCCATGGCTGGCGCGGGCGCCCCTCGTTCTGTTGGGGTAAAGGCTACGCGGCCGGGGCACTTCGGATCTCGTTCTCATGCGGCGACTGGCGCGGCGGGGCTTTCGCCGGTGGCAGTGTCGTCTGATCCTGACGGGGTTTCCATGAGGGCGGATGGAAACAGTGTGGATATCGATCTCGAGATGGCTAAGATGGCGGAGAATGTGATCTTGTACAACACTGTGTCGCACATTTTGGCCAGCAAGTTCGGGATGCTTAGATATGTTATCAGCGAGGGGAGGCGGTAATGAATGGCGCCGATGTCGAGTTTCGGGGTGAGCGCGTCGGGAATGTCCGCTGAAAGGCTGCGTCTTGACGCTATTTCAAACAATCTTGCGAATATCAATACCACGCGCACGCCGGAGGGCGGGCCATATAGGCGGATCATGGTGATGCTAGAATCGTCTGCTGGCGGAGTCCGCGTGGCGGGAATAGAACGGGACAGTTCGCCGCCGATGATGGTATATGATCCGGGCCATCCAGATGCCGGGGCCGATGGCTGTGTGGCCATGCCTAATGTCAATCCGGTGCTGGAGATGGTGGACATGATTACGGCTACCCGGGCATACGAGGCGAATGTTGCTGCGTTCAATGCTGCCAAGTCTATGGCTGCGAAAGCGCTCGAGATAGGGAAGATATAGTAGGTTTTCGACGAGTGCCTGAACGCTATCCGGGAGCTTGAACGTGGATTTTGGATGGCGCGAAGAGATACTGGAAGCTGCCAGACTGATTTTGAGAACATTCTTGAGTAGTGTGGAAAAGCTCTGCTCTGGATTTCGCAAAATGCAAAATACAGGCGGCACAGAGTTTGACTGAGGGTTGCTCAGATGGAAAGGGAATCTTGAAGCAGGCGCATGGAGGTGCATGCGGATGTCGAGGATCGATGGGATAGGCGACGGCATGGCGCTGCTTGGGACGCCGTCCGTGTCGTCCAATGATGGAACAGATTTGGTTCGCGCTTTTGGCGACGTGCTCGAGCAGGCGCTCGACACCGTCAATGACATGCAGTCCCGTGCCGACAGGCTCACTGAGAAGCTTGCCGCCGGCGAAGTCAGCGATATCCATCAGGTGATGATCGCGGTGGAGCAGGTGAACTTGGCTCTCCAACTTACCATGCAGGTAAGGAACAAGATCATCGAATCATATCAGGAAGTAATGAGGATGCAGATATAAATGGGTATTCCCGATGCAGGTCAGGACGATATCGCTCAGACTGAGAAGTCTGGGCTCATGTCCGGTTTGACAAAGAAGCAAAAAATCATAGTTGCGGCAATTGTCGGGGGAGTATTCATCGTCCTGATTTTCCTCATTGTATCCAGCTCCTCAAAGGACTACGCCGTACTTTATTCCGGCTTGTCTGTTGAGGACGCCGGCAGGATCGTCGAGCATCTAAAGGAATCGGGCGTGAATTACAGGTTGACTTCTGGGGGGCACACTATCGAGGTTCCAGAGGACCGTGTCTACGAACTGAGGATGGAGTTGGCGGCGAAGGGTTTCCCACAGGGCGCCGGCGCCGGATTTGAGCTGTTCGATAAGACGAGTCTGGGGGCGACTGAGTTTACGCAGAAGGTAAACTACACCCGGGCCCTCCAAAATGAGCTGGCGAGGACGATTATGACTCTTACCCCTGTAGATCAGGCGAGGGTCCATATTGTGATCCCCGAGGAAAGGCTCTTTTCGGAGCAGCAAAAGCCCACGACAGCATCGATAGTCCTTCAGATGAAGCCCGGCGCATATCTCCTCGATGCTCAGGTGCGGGGTGTGGTCCATCTGGCGTCCAGTGCTGTGCAGGGCCTTACCCCTGAGAATGTGACTGTGCTCGATACAGACGGGAATTTGCTTTGGCGAGCCAGTACTGCGGAATCGACTGCCGGCCCAATGACTACGGCGCAGCTTGAAGCCAAGATGGGGTTTGAACAGGAGATGCAGAGACGGATCGAGACGATGCTCGACCGTGCTTTCGGACTCGGCAAGTCGATAGTGCGGGTATATGCCGACATCAACTTTGACAGCGCAGAGCGGGCAAGCGAGATCTACCAGCCTTTAGAAGGCGGCCTGGGGATACCGGTAGCTGTCCAGACGACTCAGGAAGAACGGGTTGGCGATTCGGATGCCGCCCGGGGCTATGCGGGAACGCCGTCGAA
>DUWJ01000395.1 GCA_012842765.1 Bacillota bacterium
GCGCCGATCTCGTAAACATCTGAAAGCCTCTCGTAGGCCGGATAGTGGAGCCGTTCGAATGCCATGCCCGTTCCTATTACGCCTACACGCAACTTGCTCAAGCCCTGATCACTCCAATCCCCGAATTGTGTCGATCCGCCCATAATCAGCCGCTGATTATGGGCACCTTGCTCACAGCTGTAATCAACCACTACAGTGCTGGCCACTTGTGAGCGTCCCTCAGCCGACTTTTTGTCGATTTCGGTTTGAGGTTACGTCCCGTGCTTCCACAGTTGTATGGCAGAAAGTCCTGCATTCCCTTAGCACTAGTCTGAGCGGCAATACTCGATGATATGCGATAACCGCCCCCATGAAGGAAGAAAGCGCGACTAAGGAGAATAACATTCGGATGGTAGACGTCCGGCATAAGATAATGCCTGCGTCGAACTCTTTTGGAAGGAAGTTTAAAGAATGGCCCATAAAACCTTAATCACAGGCGGACCTGTAATAGCACCCACATCCGTGATTGCAAACGGAGCTGTCCTCATAGAAGACAGCACGATACTCAATGTCGGTTCGGCCGCTTCTCTCGGCAAAGAAACGGTCGATGCAACGATAGACGCTAAGGGTGGAATAATAGCTCCCGGATTCATCAATCTCCACGTCCATGGCGGCGGAGGCGCAGACGCCATGGACTCGAGCTTCGATTCGCTCAACTGCATGTCAAAGTTTGAGGCCTCCCATGGAGTTGTTGGCTTCTTGCCGACAATCATGTCCTCCCCTCTAGAGCAAATGACAGGTGCATGCAAAGCCGCCGCAGAGGCGATAGATGCTGACCGTCTAGGCTCACGCTGTACTCAGGGCGCGCGCATCCTTGGGATAAACGTTGAAGGACCGTTTCTCAATTCGATTCGTAAGGGCGCACAACCCGAAGAAGGAATCATGGCCCCCAACATCTCTGTCCTCGAGAAGCTCTTAGATGCGGGAGGCGGCCACATCATGGCCATGACGGTAGCCCCGGAGATTCCAGGAGCAATCGACATAATCCACGCCCTCGCGTCCCAGGGAATACTGGTTTCTGCAGGACATTCCGATGCAGCCTATGCCGACATGGAACGCGGCGTGGCAGCTGGAATCAGGCATGTCACTCACACCTATAACGGCATGCGCGGCCTCCACCACAGAGAGCCAGGGGTTGTAGGCGCAGCGCTGACGATCGATGATCTCACATGCGAACTGATAATCGATGGCGTGCACGTCCATCCGATCGCCGCCTCCATTGTGGTCGGGATGAAAGGGGCTGCGCACGTTGTTTTGGTCACCGACTCGATGCGCGCAGCAGGACTGCCCGACGGAGACTACACCCTCGCAACCCAGCATGTGATCGTTAAGGAGGGTCAGGCCCGCCTGGAATCAGGCGAACTTGCCGGTAGTACTCTAGCCATGGATGTTGCAGTCGGCAACATGGTTCGTCTCGTCGGCGTGCCACTGCCTGACGCCATCGCCATGGCTTCCTCGACACCAGCGCGCCAGCTAGGGCTGGACGATCGAAAAGGCCGCCTCCAGCGGGGAATGGATGCAGATATAACTATACTCGATGCCAACACTTATAGGGCAACAACGACGATCTCAATGGGCAAGGTGATCTTCAATGCATGATTCGGACGCCAAGGCGTCCAGCGCCCCGAAGCATGGCGGACAATGTGCAAGACTGGAGTGTTTGAGTTGGACAATGCCAAGACCATCGTGATCGCCCTAGGCGGGAACGCGATACTTCAGCCGGGGCAGAACGGGACTGTCGATGAGCAGATGGAGAATGTAGATTCCACCGCGGAACAAGTAGCTGAGCTCATAGCCCAAGGCCACAGAGTGGTGATAACCCACGGCAACGGGCCACAGGTCGGAGCACTCCTGATCCAACAAGAAGCGGGCCGCGACAGGGTCCCTCCCATGCCATTGGATGTATGCGGCGCCGAATCCCAGGGGCAAATCGGCTACATGCTCCAGCAATCCATCGGAAAGATGCTGGCGCGCCGATCGATCCCGAGGCCTGTAGCGACCGTAATCACGCAGATGGTGGTGGATCCGAATGATCCCGCTTTCGCAAATCCGACAAAGCCTGTAGGGCCATTCTACAGCGCTTACTATGCCGAGCAGCGAATGAAGGAGACCGGAGAGAAGTGGATCGAAGATGCCGGACGCGGCTGGAGACGTGTAGTCCCATCGCCTGATCCCATCAGAATCGTGGAGCAAGACGCCATCCTCTCACTGGTCCGAACGGGCGCAATCGTAATTGCTAACGGCGGAGGCGGAATTCCCGTTATAGAAAAGGGCGGTCTCTACAAGGGAGTGGAGGCCGTTATCGACAAGGATCTAGGCGGCGAGTGTCTTGCTAGGGATGTTGGTGCCGACGTCCTTCTCATACTAACTGACGTGGCCCATGTAGCCCTGCATTACAAAACGCCCCATCAGGTCGACTTGCACACAGTCCAATTGGATGACCTCATTCGTTACCAACAGGAAGGTCACTTCAAGGCAGGAAGCATGGGACCCAAGGTCGAAGCGTGTCGCCGTTTCGTTGAGCGCGGAGGAGAGGCGGCCATAATCGCGCAACTCGACAGGGCGGTTGAGGCCATTCACGGAAACGCAGGCACGCGCATAGTGAAACAATAGGGGCGCAAGAAGTGGACAGCCCTGACCTCGTATGCTGCTATATGTGTTCTTGAAATCCAGACAATCATTAAGTGGAATCGCGCAGGAACCTGTCGAGACTTGCC
>DUWJ01000064.1 GCA_012842765.1 Bacillota bacterium
CCTGTATTCTAGCTCGTTGATCTAAGGATCTGTTTGCATGGGCGCGTCCAGTCTTCGGAGGCAGTGGGCAAGATGCAAGATCGAGCAGAGCGAGGCATGCTGCCCCAAACACTCAAAATGGGCGGCTATCGCCATATCGAGAACTTGTCGGATGGGCCGTAAAGCCCTTGGCTTGGGTTCGTATTCGGATACCAGAGATGGACTTCGCTTCAATCACCCAAAAATCTCCTGCTTGAGGCATGGGGAGTGCAAAATAGGAAAGTATAGCGAAATGTCGAATCATGAAGATGCAGGCAGGCTAAGGATCGAGAAGCCTTCATCCCATGGCGCGAACCCAAGTAACTTTGAAAAAGCAGTTGAGCGCTTTAAAATGGCTGTTGCATGGGCACTTCCCAGGGAAAGTTGCCCGATGTAGTGTGCATATGGGGCAAAGCTCGTGAACAGCACGCTTTTGGACTGCTTGTTGCGAGTGAGGGCCGGTTTATGCATTGAACATATCCACAAAAAGGTATCCGCTGGTTCATCTCAATGGGAGGTGTCTAAGAGTTGGCCAGGTTTGTTAACAAACCCCGCTTCTCCCAGCAGCAAACCTTGGCCATCGCCACATGATTTTTGTCCGGATCTCAAACGTCAACTCAGTCTTCAAGCGGCGTTTGCATGACTGTTGAATCTCGATTACTATCCGGCGGAAGGGCTTCAGCTGCTCCAGGGAGCGCTCGAACGCAAGCAGCATCTTGTCCAGATCAAGCGGTCCAGGTTTGAACCGCAGGTAGCACAAGCTCCAAGGTCGCGCAGAAACCTATCGAGACATACTTAGGCAACTCACAAGAGGTATTTTCGACTGATTGGGTGACACAGATCCGAGATGCGGGCAAGGCAAACTCCATGACCGCGATGAACTGAAGATTTTCGTGTTGCCCGATGCCCGGCACTGGACGGCGCTTTTGTTTTAGGAGGCCACAAATGAACGAGTGGGAAAACCCCGAGCTTGTTGGATATGGAATAGAGAGACCGCGATGCACGACCATCCCTTACCTAAATCCTCTGACGGAGCAGTGGGAAGATCCTGATGGAATTGTTTCTCTTTCGGGAACATGGAAGTTTCACTGGTCCCCCGCTCCCAGCCGGCGGCCGTCGGATTTCTTCAAGCTAGACTACGATGCAAGCGGCTGGGATGACATGGAGGTTCCGGCGAACTGGCAGTTTCATGGGTACGATGCGCCTGTTTACACCAATGTGACATACCCCTTCGAGAACAATCCCCCTTACATACAGTCCCACTTCAACCCTGTTGGTTCATATCGAAAAGAGTTCGAACTTCCCAAGGACTGGGCCGAAAAGCCTGTCTTCATCCATTTTGCAGGGGTGAGCTCCGCATTCTACGTCTGGATCAACGGAAGTAAAGTGGGTTTTAGTCAGGGAAGCCGCATGCCAGCTGAATTCGAGATCACACCATATGTCCACGCGGGCGCAAATGTCGTGGCCGTGGAGGTATATCGCTGGTCCGCTGGAAGCTATCTGGAGGATCAGGACATGTGGAGGCTATCCGGGATATTCCGCGACGTCTTCGTCTATTCCCTGCCTCCCGTCGCGATATGGGACTTTTCGGTCACATGCGAACTGGATGATCACTACCAGGACGCGCTTGTGCACATAGGTGCATATATCCGGAACATGTCCGGGACTGCCTCGGAGCAGTGGTCTCTTGAAGCGGCGATCATAGACCCGAAAGCCGAAGGCCCAGGTTCAAGCGGAGAACGAGGCAGACTCGTTGCCTTGGCGAGCGCTCAGGCAATTTCGGTTCCCCGTGGGCAGAGTGAACAGGTGCGCGTGGAGATGAATGTGGAGAACCCTCGAACGTGGACTGCAGAGACGCCTGAGCTCTACGTAGTGGAGCTTGGCCTGCGTGACGAGTCAGGGAAGGTGGTCGATTCTGCCCGGTGCAATTTCGGGTTCCGCAAAGTGGAGATTCGCGATGCCCAGTTACTTGTCAACGGCATTCCGATAAAGCTGAAGGGCGTGAACCGTCACGAGTTCCATACCGACTATGGGCAGGCTGTTCCCGTCGATGTCATGCTTGAAGACGTACGCATTATGAAGCAGCACAACATAAATGCGGTGAGGACTGCGCACTACCCGAATGACACGAGATGGCTGGACATATGCGACCTATATGGCCTGTGGGTGATAGACGAGGCGGACATAGAATCCCATGGGGTGGCGTGGTGGGATCCTGACGTCACTTTGGCCGAAAGGCCCCAGTGGCGCCATGCCCATCTCGATCGTGTGCAGCGTATGGTGGGACGTGACAGAAACCATCCTTCGGTGATCATGTGGTCTCTGGGAAACGAGGCGGGCGCGGGCTCCAATTTTGAGGCGGCTTCTGAATGGGTGCATGAGCACGATCCAAGCAGGCCTGTCCATTACGAAGGCGCCTGGAATGCGGAGTATGTCGACATCGAGTCGAGGATGTACATGCCCATCAGTTTTCTTACGGAGTATGCGGCACGCGGGCCGCAGAAACCGCTCATTCTGTGTGAATACGCCCATGCGATGGGGAACAGCATAGGAAATCTTCAGGATTATTGGGACGTGATCGATGCCTATCCTTGCTTGGCAGGGGCTTTTATCTGGGAATGGGCGGATCACGGGATTCGTCGGCTCGATGATGAGGGCCGGGAGTACTGGGCCTACGGTGGCGATTTCGGAGATCAGCCAAACGACGGAAACTTCTGTTGCGATGGAATTGTCCTTCCTGATCGGACGCCTGAGCCGGAGATATTCGAAGTGAAAAAGGTATACCAGCAGATTGCAGTGGAGCCGGTGGACCTTGCTTCAGGAAAGGTCAGGGTGAGGAACAAGCATGCCTTCGCCGACTTGGGCTTCGTTCGGGCCGTTTGGAGACTCTCGTGTGACGGTCGAACTGTAGACAGCGGAGAGCTTGCCATTCCAACTGTGGAGGCGGGGTTGGCAGCGGTCGTTGACGTTCCGTACAGGGTCCCTCAGGTTGAACCTGGAGCTGAATACTGGCTCACGGTGGAATTTTCTCTTGCAGGAGACCACAGGTGGGCAGATGCCGGCCATGTGGTGGCGTGGGACCAGTTTAAGATTCTGGCTGCACCTGCGGCGCCGATAATCCCGGGACGGCGTAAGAGCTTTTATGAAATGCCAAAGGTGTGTATTGACGAACGCGAGTCCTCGTTTGTTGTGCGAGGCCGGAACTTCGGAATCTCTCTGTGCAAGGAAACCGGAGTCATCAGTTCGTTCTCGGCCGACGGTGTCCAGCTGATGGCGAGCCCTCTGGCGCCCAACTTCTGGCGCGTGCCTATCGACAACGACATCGGAAATGGCATGCCCGAGCGGTGTGGTGTGTGGCGGCATGCTGGGAGAGATCGCACGGTGACCGCTCTTGGGTGGGAAAGGCTTGCGGATTCAGCGGTAGCCATATATGTGGAGGGACTGATTCCTGCGGGAGACTCGCATTATTCGACTGTGTATATTGCACACGGCACAGGCGATGTGGTCGTGAGGAATACGCTCGCCCTAGATGAGTGCATGCCGGAGGTTCCTCGTATAGGGATGAAGATGGAGATGTCTCCTGATTTCAGAGATGTGGCCTGGTACGGTCGCGGGCCCCACGAGAACTACTGGGACAGGAAGACCGGTGCGCCTGTTGGGTTATACCGCCTTCCCGTGGCAAAGCTAGGGCATCCCTATGCAAGGCCTCAGGAGACGGGCAACAGATGCGATGTGAGGTGGGCAGCTTTCAGACGGGCCGACGGTGTGGGCTTGGCTATTATCGGAATGCCCACGTTTGACATGTCGGCGTGGGATTGTGCCATGGGGGAATTGGAGATGGCCAGACACGTGCATGAGCTGCGGCGCGGCCAGGTGATCACTGTGAATATCGACTACAAGCAGATGGGAGTGGGAGGCGATGACAGCTGGGGAGCGAGGCCCCACCCCGAGTACACGCTGAACCCGAAGGCATATACCTATTCGTTCAGGCTGAGGCCTTGCGGGCCGGGATTTGGAGATCCGAGCCAGTGGGCGAGGATTCGGGTACCGGGATAGGCAGGCGGTTTGTCGCAGTGTGGCAATGGGTCCAGGCAGTCTTGGCTTAGGTGCCACTTCTAAGTAGACCGCAACGAGTCTCTGCGCGATCCTCGAGTTTGTATTGCCGCTGTCTGGGATTTAGCCGGGGGACTGCTAAGGTCTTTACTTGTAAGTTTGGCCTTGGGTAGAAGCCGAGGGAAGCGCCGTGCGGCGTGGAGTCGGCCAAGGTTCGCCGCGGGGGCGAGCAGGTTTTGCAGACCAGTCTAAAAATCAGACACCCGCGCCCGAAAAGCGACTAAATAATAGACACATTCCTTGAAGGCAGGCCGAAGTCGCCCTTTCATATGAGTGCGTTGAATGCATAAACCGTCGGAGCGCTCACATGGATCTCATGGTCGGGAGCGCATGCGCGTCGCTTTCGTC
>DUWJ01000396.1 GCA_012842765.1 Bacillota bacterium
CTGTGGGAGGTTGGAAGCTGGAGGGATTTCTGAATATGGGCCCAAATCCAGTCGTATACTTGCGTGGTCTGTCAATTTGCTGACCGGCTCCTGTCTTTACGAGAGGCCTCGATGGGACAGATTATCGATGATATCAAGGACAGGACAGTTTGCGGAGTCGGCTTGCACCTAGGCTGGCGCTGTTGACCCACGGTGTAGTGCGGGCGGGAGGCATTGGCAGCAAGATGGATGAGCGGTTGGTGCGCGGACTCGTCATTGCTTTCATCTTCGGGACAGTGGCTCTCCTCGTGGTGTTCAAGATATCAGGAGTAAACGTCACTTGGTCGGATTTGACGAGAATCGACCTGGTTGTGGTCATCGTGGCGCTTGCGCTGGTGACGGCGACTTGGGTTTTCGATAGCCTCCGCATGTCGGCCCTGGTGCGGGCCATAGGTGACACGCCGAGCTTTTGGAGCAGGATCCGTGTCGCCCGGTGTTTTCTTGGCCAGCTTGATGCCGTTCAACGCGGGCGGAGAACCTATGCAGATCTATCTGCTGAGGAATGAGGGCTTCAGCGTGGGCCAGGCATCGGCAGTAGTAGCGGTGAAGACTTTCTGCAATGCTCTTGCAAAGGTTATTGTGGCATTTACTGCTTCTTCATGGACTGTCTTGTCGGGCATAGGCTGGCGGGTGCCGCGTCAGACGAAGGTGGTGCTCTTGACCGCGTCCTTGCTGTACGTGGCATTCTCTATCTTTTCGCTCTTCCTCATGAATGATCCAAGGCGGATCGAGACCGTTATTGCTCCAATTCTTCGCAGCCGATTTGCTGCCAAACTGCTTCGACATGGAAGAGGTGAGCGCGTTCTCAGAGCGATAAGGAAGTGGATCGCTGAGTTTCAGATCGCGTTTGCGCACTACTGGGAGCGTGAACGCTCAACCCTACTGGGGGTTATCTATTTGAGCGTGGCTGGATGGCTTGCTATTGTTTTGGTACCCACTATGATCCCTGGCGGGGCTAGGGGTGAAGGCGCTCAGCGAACAGGTGATGGGCAACGTGATTCTGTTTCATATGGTTTCGTCGTATGTTCCCACTCCTGGGGCGAGTGGCGCGGCTGAGCTGGGGTTTGCTGAATTGTTCAGGATGGTCGTCCCACTGGCCCTGATAGGCTTGGCTGTCGCCCGCTGGCGGCTGCGTACCTACTATTTCACTCTGCTTGTGGGGGGCACTTTGACCTTGGGTCGGCAGGGGATGAGGGATGAATTCTGGGCGGGGGTGTAGCAGATGATACTCGTGGAGGTATTATGATTGGGGGACGATTTCGTAGATCCGTAGAGGAAATGGATATGTAACGTAGTATGTATTATATTTAAGGCAGTGGAGCCACATTTATGTCAAATGCTTAGGCAATGCTGCTTTGGTTTTGCTGTTGTGTAGGCACCATATTGCTTGCAATTTGGAAGGAGTGCTGTATACGCAAAGTCCTACCGCGGACCTCAAGGGATGCCGATTTCTCCGGGAGGTTCGCGTAAGCCATCTAGCTGGGGTAACAGTGTTTATTACTCGGACACAAGCCTAAGAGGACTAGCTTTTCAGAGAGGTTCGCGGAACCAGGCTCAAAAGCCCAGGTAAATCGGCGGATTTTTTGGATGCTGTCGTCGCACCCCATGCGGGTGCGTGGATTGAAACCCAAACCTGTGGAATACAAGCGTGGAAGGCCCAAGTCGCACCCCACGCGGGTGCGTGGATGTTCGCCTGGCATGTTTGTTGAGCCGATGGACTGAAAGAAGTCCTGTCACCCAACGAGCGGGAAGACAACCCCAAGGCAAGGGCGTCGCCGAAAGCGGCGGGGTCTGAAGGAAGCTTTAAGGGGGAACACGGAACGTAGCGAAAGCGAA
>DUWJ01000481.1 GCA_012842765.1 Bacillota bacterium
AATGGGGAAGGGATGGGGACAGTGTTGAAACGGGTATTGACCGCTGGCTTGGTCGCAAGCCTCTTGTGCTTGGCGTTTGCTGCTTCGGCTGCTGCTTCTCTCTTGCCGTTTGATCCTGAATGGACTGCGGCTGAGGTGGGCTACTTAGTGGCGGCGGGCGCAGAAGTTAATGCAAGGGATGAGAATGGTTGGACGCCCTTGATGTTTGCAGCAGCATGGGCGGACATTGAGACCGTTTCCGTGTTGTTCGAGGCGGGTGCAGATGTAAATGCCAGTTCAACTAGTGGTTGGACGGCACTGATGTCTGCAATGGCATGTGGCAACTGGCCTCAAGTGGTTGGGGAATTCAGGTTGGTGGGCCTAGAAGAGGATTGGTCTTGGGACTGGGGTGACGAGTATGCCGGTGATGACTGGGGCTGGGATGATTGGTGGGACGATGACGACGATTGGGAATGGGACGACGAAGAGGACTGGTCTTGGGAGAGCTGGTATGACGATGATGAAGACTGGCCAGAAGAGGCAGCTTCACCATGGCGCGAACCGAATCCCCTGGTTATTAGGTCGCTGGTAGCTGCGGGTGCTGACGTGAACGTGTGCACAGAGGATGGCTGGACGCCGCTGATGATCGCAGTATTGTGCAATGCTGATTGTGAAATCGTCGAGGACCTGATTGCGGCGGGCGCCGAAGTGAATGCAAGAAACGAATTTGGCCAGACGCCATTGATACTTGCAGTAGAGAATGATACGGACATTGAAGTCGTTGCTGAGCTCATCGGCGCAGGCGCTAGGGTTAACGCGAAGACGAAAGATGGCATGACGCCTCTGATGCTTGCGGTACATAATGACTGTCCGGATACTATTAGGCTGCTTGTGGCTGCTGGTGCTTGTGCAAATGCAGAAGGCAAAGATGGTGGGACCCCGTTGATGCATGCGGCGAGATTTAACCCAAATCCTGACGTCATTGATATACTTATCCAAGCAGGTGCTCGCGTGAATCACAGAGGGATAGATGGACTAACTCCGCTTATGTTTGCGACTTTCAACGTGAACCCTGACGTATTCAGTCTGCTGATAGCGGCCGGTGCTGATGTGAATGCAAGGGATGATGAGGGATGGACTCCGCTAATGTTTGCAGCAGCAGGCAGCATGAATCATACCGCGATTACTTCGCTTCTGAGAGCAGACACCAACGTGAATGCACGAACGGTGGACGGTGTTACGGCTCTGATGATTGCAGCTGCCGAAACAGAGGATGTAGAAGTCGTCAGGACATTGATAGCCGCAGGCGCCGACGTGAATGCAAAGGACATGTGTGGGTGGACACCGCTAATGTACGCGGCCTTCAACGTGGATCCGAAGGTGATAGCGGTGCTCGTTGCGGCAGGCGCTCACGTAAATGACAGGAATGTGGAGGGCTTCACGACGCTAATGATAGCAGCAGATTGCTGCGAGAACCCTGAAGTCATCCTTGCGCTGCTCGAAGCAGGTGCCGATGGCAAATTGAAGTCGGGAGAAGGAAAAACAGCCTTCGACTATGCGAATGACAACGAGATAATCAAAGGCACCAATGTATATTGGCTTCTCAATGATGCACGGTTTTGAACATGCATTGAGACAGCATGCTTGATAGCAAATGGATTCTCTCGCATGCGGGATGTTCGATGTAATGAGTAGGTTCGAAGAAGTACTTGGGTGATCCCAAATAGCTAGGGCTGAGCGCCAGGCGGTACAGCGGTATTTGGCATTTGCCCAGAGCCATTACCGGCCAATTGGGGAGAATACGGATCCGCAAGGGCTCGATGATAGTGCAGAAACTTTTCGAAGCTCACTTAGAGGATCCCCCTTCAGCGTGACAGGGAAGATCCTTCTGCGCCGATCTTTGACGCTGCCGGAAAGAATGGGATAGCAGAATCAACATGTCTTCTTGTTCTTCAACGGAAAAGACCGATCGTCTCCGTGGCGTCTCACGAGGATGCAAGGACGCGGCCGGTTCCATTGCCTATCTTGCCCGGTGATAGGCTCTACTTTGGCCGCAGGTGCCGACGGGAATTTGCAAGACGAAGACGGCTGGACCGCGCTGATGATCGCAGCCGCATATTGCGATAACCCAGATGTCATCCTTGTGTTGCTTGAAGCGGACGCTGACGGCAAGCTGAAGTCAAAGGACAGGATGACAGCTTTCGACTACGCGAGGGAACTGACGTGTACTAGCTCCTCAACGAGGCGCGATTCTGACGATTCCACGGCTGCGCATCGTTTGCACCTAGCCAAATATCGCCATCATGACCCCCGCGGCCACTGCTGATGCTATCTGCCCTGCTACGTTGGCGCCCATGGCATGCATCAAGAGGTGGTTGTTGGGGTCTTCTTCAAGTCCTACTTGCTGGCAGACGCGGGCGGCCATTGGGACTGCAGATATGCCGGCTGCGCCTATGAGCGGGTTGACCTTGCCTCCGGAGAGTTTATACATGAGCTTGCCCAGGAATACGCCGCAGGCTATGCCGGCAGAGAAGGCAAATAGGCCTAGAAATAGAATCTGCAAAGTTTTTACCGACAGGAATTTTTCGGCTGTGGCTGAGGATCCCACGGCCAGACCGAGGAAGATCGTGACTATGTTCGTCAGTTCGTTTTGGGCGGTTTTGTTCAGGCGTTCAACTGCCCCTGATTCGCGAAAGAGGTTGCCGATCATGAGCGAGCCTATTAGCCCTGCGGTGGACGGCAGAAGAAGTGCTGAAACTACGGTTGTGATTATGGGAAAGAGTATCCTTTCCGCTTTTGATACGGGACGGGACTGTGTCATGATGACCGAACGTTCTTCCTTTGTGGTGAGGCCCCGCATTATGGGCGGCATGATGATCGGCACGAGGGCCATGTAGGAGTAGGCGGCTACGGCAACGGGTCCTAGCATGTGAGGGGCAAACTTGGAAGTGATGTAGATCGAAGTTGGACCGTCTGCGGCGCCTATCACTCCGACGCATGCCGACTCGAGCGGTTCGAACCCAAGCAGTAATGATACGAAGAAGGTAATGAATATTCCCGATTGCGCCGCTGCCCCCAGCAGCATTGTGGAGGGGTTGGCCAGCAGTGGCCCGAAGTCGGTCATCGCTCCGACCCC
>DUWJ01000397.1 GCA_012842765.1 Bacillota bacterium
CCCTTGACTTTGCAGGATTGTGGATATATCATATAAGGAAGTTGCAGGATACCGTTTCTCCTGCATATACAGCAAACGCGATGAGAGGGAATAGTATCCCGCAGTCTTCTTTGCAGAGAGCCGGGGGCGCCTTCAGACCATTTGAGCGGAAGCTACGCTCAGATGTTTCCGAGTCTGTGGGGGCTGGTGGGAACCGGTAAGAGGCAGTGGGGGAATCCACCCTGGAGCGGCCGGCCGAACAAGAGTAAGCCGTGACGGGATCGCCCGTTATAGCGGACACGAGAGGGTTTGCCTGAGATCAAGCGCCCAGCGCCTAAGGGCGTGTTTGCCGTGCTTGTCCAGGCGACCAATCGGGGTGGCAACGCGGGAAGTTTGTCCCGCCCCCGGCGGCGAAAGCTGCGAGGGGGCGGGATTTTTTGTAGGCGGGATGGGCAATAGATGAAGGGGGAGTCTTAGTATGCTGGACCTGAAATTCGTAAGGTCAAACCCGGAGTTAGTAAGGGATTCGCTGCGGAAGCGGGGAGAGAGCACTGAAATACTCGATACTCTCTTGGCTTGCGATGAGCGGCGTCGGGCTATACTGGTTGAAGCTGAGGAACTAAAGCGCCAAAGAAACGAAGCATCTGCTGAGGTCGGGCGCATGAAGCAGACGGGTGAGGATGCATCCAGCATAGTAAGTGAGATGAGAATGGTCTCTGAGCGCATCCGAGGCTTGGATCAGGAATTATCTGAAGTGGAGATGCGCCTAGCCGAGATGCTGCTTGGAATCCCGAACATTCCCCATGAATCTGTTCCGGTAGGCCGTGATGAGAGCGAAAACGTGGTCGTGCGGAAATGGGGAGAGCCGACGGCCTTCGATTTCGAGGCCAAAGCCCATTGGGATATCGGTACTGACCTGGATATTCTCGATTTCGAACGGGCATCGAAGATTACCGGGTCGAGGTTCGTCATATACAAGGGCGCCGGCTCTAAGCTGGTAAGGGCTCTAATCAACTTCATGCTGGACTTGCATACACAAGAACATGGCTATACTGAAGTCTTTCCACCGTTCCTCATTAACCGGGATTCAGCGGTTGGGACTGGCCAGTTGCCCAAGTTTGCAGAGGACATGTTCAAATGTGAAGGCCTTGACTACTACCTAGCGCCCACGGCGGAGGTTCCTGTGACGAACATGTACCGCGGAGAGATCTTGCCCGGCGATTTGTTGCCGATAAAGCATTGCGCTTACACTGCGTGTTTCCGTTCAGAAGCAGGCTCTGCGGGCCGCGACACGAGGGGACTCATACGCCAGCATCAGTTCGACAAGGTGGAACTGGTCAAATTCGTTCATCCTGATACTTCTTATGACGAGCTCGAGAGGCTTGTAAATGACGCTGAAAGCATTCTGCAGTTGTTGAATCTGCCATATCAGGTCACAATGATGTGCACCGGAGATGTGGGTTTTTCTGCAGCCAAGAAGTACGATCTCGAAGTATGGATGCCAAGCTATGACAGGTATGTTGAGATCTCGTCATGTAGCAATTTCGAGGCATTCCAAGCTCGCAGGGCCGATATCAGGTTCAGGCCTGCGCCTGGCGAACGCGCCGAATTCGTCCATACACTGAACGGCTCTGGCCTCGCGGTAGGAAGGACGATCGCCGCTATGTTGGAAAACTGGCAGCAGCCGGATGGCTCTGTGACGATTCCGCCTCGGCTCAGAGGTTACATGGGCAAAATGGAGGCAATCACAGTGTAAACGGCTTGGTTGTACGGGGGTTATTGGAGGCGTTCGACTATACTTATGTCATTTGAATCGCGCTGGATTGAGATAGTCTTCCCTTTGCTTTGGCCTGAGACTATCTGAACGTCGTAGATCTCCTTGGTGACCCCCACAACGGTGGCCAATGAACCGTCGCTTAGCCTTACTACAGTGCCAAGCGGGTAGGCGGCCACCACTTCGACGAAGCACTTGATTACCGTCGGGTTATAGCTTTTGCCTGCATCGCGCGTCAATTCTGCCAGGGCTTGGTGTGGCATCATCGCTTCCCTGTAGGGCCTGTCAGAGGTCATGGCTTCGTACGAATCGGCGACGGCGACGACTTTTGCAAGGTCCAGGGTGTCAGCGTCTAGAAGTCCGCGGGGATAGCCCGAGCCATCGTACCTTTCATGATGTTGGAAAGCCACATGAGCGGGGATGAGTGGCATATGCTTGCGCAACACTTGGAATCCGTCCCAAGGGTGCCTATGGATGACCTCGATTTCGTCAGCGTTAAGTGGCTCAGGTTTTGCCAGTATCTCTTTGGGTGTAAACAGCTTTCCCACATCGTGGAGCATTGCGCCGGATCCAAGGTCCACCAATTCGTATCTGTTCATGCCCATGTGGGCGCCGCAAAGGATCGACAGGACGCAGACATCGACTGAGTGTCCATATGTGTAATCGTCGAAGGCCTTGATATCGGCCATGCTGTAGACTACGTTTGGATTGCTAAGCACTTGGTCAACGATGTCTTCGACGGTTTCACGCACGATGGCAAAGTCGATACGGTTTGAAGCGATGACAGATTCGGTGACAGCTTTCAGTGTCTCTCTGGCGTGCACGAGGGTCTCCTGCTTTACGGGACCTACAAGATTCTCGATGGGTTCGTCAGGATAGCTCTTTACATAGAGAGCTGAAAAACGGAATTCCTTCAGTCTTTTTATGTAAGTCTCTTTCAGTGTAGTGTTGGCAGTGAGCAGAAGCTGGCCATGCGGGCCCCATATGTGCCTGGCTAGGATCATTCCGGGCTTGGCTTCATCTATGGAAATGTAGCGCATTGCTATCCCCCGTTGTCAACTGTATTTTATCGATTTCGGCTGCTATGCTATTGCTCGTCGTGATCTATCGATACTTTCCACAAAGAGCTGCAACATCCTGCTGCAGCAATTGGGCTTAGCGTCTGGAGAACGCGTGGCTTCTTGCTGGTGCTTCGGCCCCCCATTCTTGGGCAAACCCGGAGGCGGACAGTGTCTTGACTGGGCGTCGACATGGGTGATATACTATGGAGGCACTTGATGGGAGGGGTGTCCGAGCGGTTTATGGAGCCGGTCTTGAAAACCGGTGTCTCAGAAATGGGCCGTGGGTTCGAATCCCACCCCCTCCGCCATGATTCGCAAATCGCGATGGATAGTTGTTTTTGACTCATGTATCAGCCTGTGCGGAGAGATACCCAAGTGGCTGAAGGGGATGGTTTGCTAAACCATTAGTAGGGGAAACCCTAGCGGGGGTTCGAATCCCCCTCTCTCCGCCAGTTTTATTCTTATGGAGGCATGACCGGCTCGGAATAGGAGGTCATGCCCCTTTTCTTTGGACGCTGGGGGGGCGAGACATGGGCAAAAAGAATCATCTTCCAAAGCAATACCACACAAAGATCTGGCGGGCCATCTACGAATTCGGACTGATTGAGCCGGATGATCGAATCCTTGTGGGCCTTTCAGGCGGCAAGGATAGCTTGTTCCTTACATATGCTTTGAAGATAATTCAGTCTTACTCCGCCATTCCCTTCACATTTGAGGCCGCCACGGTAGATATAGGTTTCTCCGACTTGTTTGACACCGCACGCATTGAGGAACAATGCGCATCGTTGGGTGTGGGCTGCCATATCATCGGTACCCATATTGCCGACATAATAGAGGAACGCCGGGAGGACGAGAATCCATGTGCAGTATGTTCTTATTTTCGCAGGGCCGCTCTCAATCGCTACGCGTCGGAACATGGCTTCAATAAGGTGGCATTGGCTCATCATCAAGACGATGCGATGGAGACGTTTCTGATGAACATCCTCTACTCTGGGCGCGTGTATGCCCTTCCATGGAAAACATACCTGTCCCGCACAGGGATAACCGTCATACGGCCTATGATGTATCTTTCCGAAAAGGATGTAGTCAAAGGGTTTAAGCGTACCGGACTCGAAGTTGTCGAGGCTTTCTGTCCGTATTCCGGGAACACGACACGTGCCAAGGTAAAACAGCTCATCCTCGATCTTGCGAAGGAAAATCGAAAAGTCCGTCCGAATTTGGCGGCAGCTATGCGCGATGGCGATGATGTGGAACTTTGGCCGCCAATTGTGCGTCATAACAGGAGCTAGCTTTGTTGACACGGGTTTTCTGAGATGCCTATAATAAGTGTGGTCGTCTATTTGCAGGGATGGGGGGCAGTATCGTGGAAGATGTTGTGCCTAGGGGAAGTGTGAAGAAGCGGTGCGCTTTATGGGGTAGGCTTATTATGGTTTGCCTGCTCGGCATCGCGCTTATTATGTGCAATATGGCGTCGGCCAATGCTGCTCCTTCAGGCGAAGAGATCGCTGCAAAAGTGACAGAGAAGATCAAGGGAGTTGCCGCGCTTCAAGCGGATATCGCGTCAGAGTTTTCTGACCCTTCCAGTAAGTCTCCCACAAGAATGACGATCCGAGTATCGGGCGACAAGGGCAGCGGCATCACTCGGATGGAGATCACCCAGCATCCAGTCTTCGAAGGGCAGATCATCATTGTTGACGTGAAGAAGGATTTGACGACCGTATACATGCCCGTCACAGGGCAGGCATACCGGGGCAAATCGGCTACTATGGCCACCCAGTTGGGGTTCGATGTAGGCGCCTTCGATCTTGAAAAGCTTCTCTCATTAGATCTGTCAGCCATGGTAAAGTGCAGCTACCTGCGTCAGGAAAAGGTGGACAGGCTTCCACACTATGTGTTGGAGACGAGGGTGGTACAGAGCCCTCAAGAATATCAAATTGTCTGGGTTGACTGCGAGACATACACGATCAAAAGGGTAGAGGCTTACAATTCTCAGGGGAAAAGGGTTGCAACGATAATCATCAATAACCTCAAACTCGACACAAAAATTGATCCGAACAAGCTCCGGGAACTCCCCAAGGGAACCCGGATTACTGAAATAAAGTAGCGATCCGGGACCTATGGGGGGTAGTCTAGTGAATATTGTAGAACGTTCAGTCAATCGACCAGTAACGGTGGGTATCCTAGTAGCGGCATGCATTCTATTTGGCGTTCTCTCTCTGGACAGGATCGGTCTCGATCTTCTGCCCGACATAAATCTCCCGATGGCCGCGGTAGTTACGGTTTACCCCAATGCTGATCCTGAGACCGTTGAAAGCCTGGTGACCGCTCCAATCGAGCGGGCGCTAAGGTCTGTAAGGAACATAAAGGATGTTACATCCACTAGCATGGAGAACGTATCATTTTGCTTCTGCGAGTTTAACTGGGGGAGCGATCTTGGCGCCGCCCAGGAAGACATGCGGGTCAAGATTGATACGATGAAGCATGAATTGCCTGAAGGAACGCAGAGTCCCATCGTTACTCTGCTCGATCCGTCTCAGATCCCCATGATGATGGTAACTGTTGGCATGCCGGGTGATGTGGGCGATGTCACCCAAGCTACTAGAGAAGTGGTCAAGCCTGCCGTAGAGCGCGTTGGCGGGGTTGCCGGAGTCTCTATAAGCGGTGGGGCTGACCGGGTGATAAGCGTTGAATACGACCATGAGAAATTGGTGGAAAGTGGGCTCAGCCCGCTTCTGCTGCAGCAACTCATAACATATCAGAACTTGTCAATCCCGGCCGGCGTGGTAATAGACGATGGGGTACGCTATCAGACCAGGGTGGGGGCTAAGTTTACATCTGCCGACGATATTGCCGATCTCGCCATTGGACTGAAAAAGCCAACTGAAAGCCCCGATGGTCTCGGAGGGTTCTTGGGTCTGTCTTTCTTCATGCCAACCTTCCTCACGGTCGGCGATGTCGCCAAAGTTGAGGAAACGTTTGAAAAGGCTGAAGGATATACGCGTGTGAATGGGAAGCCTGCTGTCATAATGATGATCTACAAGCAGTCGGGCGAGAATACGGTGACAGTGGCCAGGCAGGTGAGGGAGGCATTAGCCCAGCTCGGGCAGGAGCATCGGGCCATCGAGATAGGCTATGTGTTCGACCAGTCCACGTTTATTACGAGCTCTATAGACAGCCTTGCTGAAAACGCCGGTCTTGGGGCGGTTCTCGCTATCGCGATTTTGTTTCTGTTTTTGCGACACTTCGGGAGCACGCTCTTGGTAGCGATCTCCATTCCGCTTTCGATGATATTCGCGTTCGTGATGATGTACGCCTTTGATCTCACGGTAAACCTCCTCACCTTGGGCGGACTGGCTCTGGGTGTTGGAATGTTAGTAGATAACTCCATCGTTGTTTTGGAGAATATCTTTCGGCGGCAAGAACTGGGAGAGTCGCCGCGCGAGGCCGCGATTCAAGGCACAGCAGAGGTTTCGAGAGCTATTACGGCTTCTACTTTGACCACGATTGCGGTCTTTCTTCCTGTTGTGTTCATCCAGAGCATGGCAGGGCACATTTTCAGAGATCTCGCCATGACGGTGACCTTTTCTTTGTTGGCGTCGCTCATAGTAGCCCTTACGGTCTTGCCCTTGATGGCAAGTTCGTTCGTGCGCGTGTCCGATTCCTATATTGAACGCGCGAAACGGGATAGGAAGCGCAAGGAGTCTTTGGGTGGAATATACGATCGCATGCTCGATTGGGCGCTTGCGAAGAGATGGTGGGTGTTGGGCGCTATTGGGATCGCTCTCGTTGTGGCGCTCTTCGCTTTTCCCAGGCTTGGGACCGAATTCTTAGGGTCAATGGATATGGGAAGAGTCGATGTCGGACTTCATCTTCCTCCAGGGACTCCGGTAGAGGTTACTAACGAGGTCTCGCTAAGAGTCGAGAACGAATTGCTGAAGATTCCGGGGATCGAGAATGTCACTGCTGAAGTGGGTTCTTCCGGCAGCGGGGATTTTGTGGCCATGGCTAGCGGCGGAAGCGCTAACCAAGCGTCGGTGGCGGTAAAGCTCTTACGTGAAGGAGAAACGATGACCTCGGTTGCAGAGGCTGGGGCCGAGATTAGGGAGATCCTCAGCGACATCAAGTTGGACTACCCTGATCTCGAGTATTCAGTGGACACTTCGGGATATGGCGCTTTGACGGGTGGCAGTTCAGATTACCTGAGCAATAGTATAACGTTGGAGATAGCCGGGACAGATCCAAAGGAGATCTCGGATTACGCGGCCAGAATCGCCGAAAGGCTGCGTAAAGAACCCGGATTCGTTGAAGTTGCTTCGTCGACAAAGGAAACCCAGCCTGTTATCTTGCTCGATGTAAACCGTACGAGGGCGCTCATGGGAGGGCTTACCGTGGGCCAGGTTGGGCTCGGGGTTCGCACCGGGATGTTCGGATCTACGGTGACATATGTGGAGCGAAATGGGGAGCTCATTCCCGTAATTGTGAGGCCGGCATCTGAGGGAGTGCCTGATCTTGACAGTGTTTTGAACATGCCGATTACGTCTTCGTTGAGCTCAGCAAGTTTGCTTGAGGGCGCGAGCGGGCTGGGAAGCAACGTTTCAGCAGCAGCCCGAACCAGTTCGAGTGCTATATCAACAATGCTGGCGCCATCCAACGAGGTTCTGGTGGGCAAGGTTGTGACGCCTGAGATAATTGATGGCCCGATGACGATAAGCAGGCGCAATGGAAGGCGTTATGCCCTTGTGCAAATCGCGTTTGAAGGAATGAAGCTATCACAGGCGGGAAGCTTGGCTCTGTCTGCAGCCCACGAAGTGGAGGCGCCGGACGGCTGTTCTGTTGAACTTGCGGGCGTGAGCCGTGTCATAAACGAGGCATTCTCCGATTTGGGCCTCGCAGGCTGGCTCGCAGTGGTCCTTGTTTACATGGTGATGGCTATACAATATGAGTCTCTGCTTTATCCCTTGATAGTCATGTTTACGATGCCTTTGGCGGGTATAGGGGCCATTGGATTCCTTGTCCTCACGGGCCAGAGCATCAGTATAACCTCGATCATTGGGTTGATAGTACTTGCTGGCATAGTGGTGAACAACGGCATTGTGTTGGTTGACTTCATCAACCAGCTCAAAGCGGAGGGAATGGCGACACGCGAAGCGGTTCGCGAGGCGGGCAGGGCGCGTCTGAGGCCGATCCTCATGACGGCGCTCACCACGATCCTCGGTCTTGTGCCGCTGGCCATCGGTCACGGGGCAGGTTCTGAGCTTCAGCAGCCGATGGCGATAACGGTGATTGGCGGCCTTACAACCGCCACATTTCTGACGCTATTTGTGATCCCGATCGTTTACGAGCTAATGGATGAGCTTGCCCAGAGGCTGAGCCGCAAAGGGGGCACGGTAATTGAAGGATAGCAAGAAGTGGACCGTCGCTGCGCTGCTTGTTACTGTATTTTTGTTTAGCTCTTCGGTGGCGAACGCGGCTTCAATCACTGTTGTAGAGGGGACCCCTGTTTTCTTCGGGGGGTTGTCAGTTATGCATTCTGAAGACGGCCCGCTCAATCTCGAGCTAAACTGGCTTGGAATTGCGTCCGACCTCGATTGGGAAGGCGCTACACTGCGAATAGGCGGGGCTATCTGTCCGAGTTCGCCTGCATTTAGTGAAGGATCGGCCGCCTACACCTTTGGCTTGGGAGCCGAGATGGCTAGGGTTTTCAGCCTTATGGCTGCAGCCGAAGGCTCGGTTATGGCATATCTTCAGGATTGTGGGGATGGGCCAGTGATGGCGTTGGTCGGCCAGGCAACGGGGTCCACGGCTCGAATAGGATTGAGAACGAATTTCGGCGTGGTGCCCAGCGGATTTGACGAGCAGCCCGCTCGTCTAATCGGGCAGAGTGACTGGAGTGATGAGCCTGGAAGGGATCTGACAGGTAGGGGCTGGATAGACGTGGTTGGAGCCCTTCAAAGCTCGCGAACGAGAGCTGACTCCTGGAAAATTGGATATATGAGGGAGCTTGGCGAATCCGATTGGCGAACAGATATCGGGTACATTGCGAGATACAGCCCGGAGGATCTTGGCGTTGCGATAAAATTCTACTCCGGTCTGGCTTTTGGCGGACCTCGAGTGATGCTCCTGTCGAAGCTGACATTCAGGGCCGACGTGACGGACAGTTCAGGGGCGGAGATCGACCTTGTTGTACAGGGCGGGAGAGGCTCCGAATATGCTTGGGTTTCCGGGACGGGTTGGCTTTCGCTTGGCGACCGGGCCGATCTGAAACTGAGGATTTGCGCTCCGATCATGAGTGAGCATGAGTACGATGGGCCAGAGCTTTTTGAGCCGATAGACTGGGCGGCTTTCGCTGTAGGCTTGGATTTTAACGAGGGCATCATCTCCAGTGTGACCGCGAGATACGATCTGCGAACCAAGACGATCGGCCTGGAGCTTGCATCGAGATTCTGA
>DUWJ01000482.1 GCA_012842765.1 Bacillota bacterium
CGATACTGGTATGCCTACGGTACCGGGCGTCAATGTCAGTCCCGCACGGGGTGTGGTCCCCATGGGCGGTACAACTGAACTGGAGATCGCTTTCGACGGGTCGAAGATGGGCGCGCCGGGCGAAGATGTGCGGGTGCACGTGGAGGTCGCAACTGACGATCCAGCGAGTCCCTCGCTCTACGCTAACGTCGTTGTTCATCTGGAGGATGGGCCTTCGATTGACGAAGTTACTGCATCTCCAACGATAGGCGATCCTCCTCTCACAGTGACCTTCGATGCTACTGTGAGCCCCGGGGCAAAACCCATAGCTGATATATGGTGGGATTTCGGAGACGGGTCAGATCCAGTGCACGATGCCCATGCTGAGCACATATATGATGAACTCGGCGTGTACAACGCGTGCGTGCACGTTGTCGACGAGGTCGGACTCGAGGTCACGGCCGAAGTGGCCATCACTGTACAGTGGCTGCCTAAGCTGGAGGTAGAGCCGGGTTCGTTTGACAAGGTAATCGACGCTGGAAGCATCAATCAGGATAACCTCAGAGTGAGCAATCCAGGCACAGGGCCTATGAACTTCCAGATAAGCACGACCCCCAGCTTCGCTCAGAGCCCTGAATGGAAGCAGTATGCTGCTTCTGAGAAGGTGAAGGGCGACTTTGAGGCAGAACCGCGCGGATTCGCCGGCGCAGGAGCGGGCGGACCCGACAAGTTCGGATATGTCTGGATGGACAGCAATCAGGCCAACGGACCCAAGTTCGACTGGTCTGACATCAGCGAGCTTGGCACGCGCGTACCGCTGTTTGACGAATCAGGAGTGACGGTGCGTCTTCCGTTCGAGTTCCCGTTCTACGGCGAATTCCATAGATTCATCGGAATCGCCTCAAACGGATATCTCTCGTTCGACCAGGGTGCCCTCAAGAGGTTCCCTGAGAACAGCCCGATCCCGAACGCAGATGATCCCAACTACCTGATGGCAGCCTTCTGGGACGACCTGGATCCCAGTGCAGGCGGTGGCGTGTACTACTACCATGATGAGTCGAGCGATCGCTTCATCGTCCAGTACAACAACGTGCCGCAGTGGGGTTCAGACTCGGTCTACACATTCCAGATAGTTCTGGAGCCCGACGGCACAATAACGTATCAGTACCTGTCTATGATTGGCGATGTTACATCCGCCACCATAGGCATCGAGAACGGAACAGGTGAAGACGGCCTGCAGGTGGTCTACAATGCCCCCTACATCGAGGATGGGCTCGCTGTAGCCTTCTCGCCTGTAGGATCAGTGCTTGAAGTCAACCCCGAATCCGGACTGCTGATTGGCGGCGCAAGCCAGGATGCGGTCGTAACATTCGGTTCGGCAAGGGCGACTCCGGGCACATACTCGCTCTACCTGTACGTAACAGCTGATGACCCATTCCGTCCGTTTGCGGCGATCCCAGTACGGCTCAAACTCAATCTGCCTCCTGAGGCAAGCGTTAGCGCGCCAGCGGCAGGAGTTGAATGGCACGGAGAATCCGAGATCATCTGGACGGGTTCCGACCCTGACGATGAGGCTGATTCTCTCTCGGTCGATCTGTACTGGACTCGCGACGGCGAGAATTGGAACGAGATCGCTACGGGTGTAGAGAACACCGGCTCCTACCTGTGGAACACCAACAACGTGGGTGCCGGCGGCGACACCTTCCAGGTGCGCGTCGTGGTTCGCGATCCGGCCGGAGCGCGTGCTGAGTACGTAACGGACATGTTCACGATTGTGAATCTTGCTCCAGTTGCGTCATTCAGCTTCGAGCCGGCAGAACCGACAATCGAGAGCGTTATCAAGTTCACTGATGAGTCTGCTGACGATGGCACTATCGTAGCATGGCATTGGGAGTTCGGAGA
>DUWJ01000398.1 GCA_012842765.1 Bacillota bacterium
CGGCTCTGTCGCAAAATCAGCTATGTCGGCCGAGTAAGGTATTCCCCCAACTACGCCCCTCTCAATTGCACGTCCACATCCACCAGCGCCAGTTGCAAACCCACGCCTGACTCCGTCATTATCGCCTTTTATGGCATTTCTGAATCCATCGTTGAAAAAACCTATCTTCAATCCACGTTGTCTGCCTTTTGTGAACATTCTGTGAGATGACAGCCCGGAAAGCCCACCGGCCCAGGGTTCCCCGTAAAGCAACAGCGACGGCTCGATTGCATGCAACCTCAACTCAATCTCCCTCGCTGTCTCGTAATCCATCAGCGCCATGAGATCGAACCTGAAGCCGTCTACATGGTACTCTTCGACCCAGTATCGTAAAGAATCGAGAATCAACTTTCGAACCATCGGCCTCTCCGTTGCCAACTCGTTCCCGCATCCTGATCCATTTGTGTACCTGCCCGCGCAGTCAGCGCGGTGATAATAAGACGGCACAATCATATGGAGCGGCGAGTCTTCCACAGACCACGTGTGATTGTACACGACATCCATGATCACACGTAGGCCCGCCGAGTGCATAGCTTGAATCATCTTCTTGACTTCTATGATTCTGGCAATTCCGCACTCGGGCGCAATAGAGTACGACCCCTCGGGAACAAAGAAATGGTACGGATCATAGCCCCAATTATAGCCATCCTTGTCCAGCTCGTCCACGGAAGCAAAATCCTGTATGGGCATCAGCTGGACATGGGTGACTCCCAGCTCCGCCAGGTGATCGAGGCCGGTGCAAACTCCGGCAGGACCTCTAGAACCCCTATCAGCCATGCCCAAGTATTTTCCGGGATAACGCACCCCCGAATGAGGAGAACTCGTGAAATCCCGTACGTGCACTTCGTATATGATCGCGTCTGTCGCTGCCCCAAAGGGCGGCCGTACATCATTCTCCCAGCCTTCTGGGTCAGTCATATCCAGATCCACAACGACGCCGCGAACCCCGTTTGCAGTCAATGCACGAGCATATGGATCGACGGCCTCGTTGACCACTCCCCCTAGGTCGACGCGGTACGTATAGCAAACTCCCTCAAGGTCGCCGGGGACAGTGGCCCGCCAAGTCCCGTCACAGTCCGGCGCCATCTCGATCGCATCAGCGACAGTCGCCTCGGTCGACGAGTAAAGAGCCACCGACACGCCGAGAGCTGTAGGGGCAAACACGCGGAACGTCGTTGATTCTTTGGAATAAACAGCCCCGAGATCGTCGCCTGGGTAATATAGCTCGAACACTTCCTGGCCGCCTACGGCGACGACGGAAGATGTCTCCCTTCCCATACATTTCACCATCCACGAAACTGCATTCTAGCTGCTGCTTATATAATACAGTATCTCGTTCTTCAGTGTCCACCCAGGCATGGCATATTTCGTTGCTATCCTCTAAAATACGTTTCCATCTCTTCCAGAGATTTCTCGAACACGTCCAGCGCTCGGTGAATAGGATCCGGCGATGTCATGTCCACTCCAGCGTCACGCAGAAGGTCCAAGGGATACTTCGACCTTCCACCTCTCAAAAACTCGATGTATCGATCCCTCGCCGGGTCTCCATGCTCCAGTATACTTTCGGCCAATGCAACCGCTGCCGAAAACCCTGTAGCATACTGGTATACATAGAAAGCACTGTAAAAATGCGGGATTCGCGCCCACTCGAGGGCGATCCTGTCATCGAGCACTATCTCGTCTCCATAGTAATCCCTGTTGAGCTGCAGATAGATGTCGTTGAGCGCATCCGGGGTCAGGGCTTGGCCTGCCTCATACCTCTCATGGGCTATCTTCTCGAACTCAGCAAACATCGTCTGCCTGTAAAGTGTGCCCCTAAACTGCTCAAGGAGGTGATTGAGCAAGTACATTCTGCGCACTTGATCCTCCGTCAGGCCGAGCAGATGTTCCATAAGCAACACCTCATTAGCTGTAGAGGCGATTTCGGCCAGGAATATGGAGTAATCAGAGTATACGTAGGGCTGTGTTGTCCAGGAATAATGTGAATGCATGGCATGGCCCATCTCATGGGCTAAAGTAAACATGTTGTCCAAGTTGTCTTGCCAGTTCAAGAGGACATACGGATGGGTTCCATACTCGCCCCAGGAATAAGCCCCAGATGTCTTCCCCCTGCTTTCGACGACATCCACCCACCCCGACTCGAGACCTGCCCCAAGGATGCTCACGTATTCATCGCCCAGCGGCGCAAGGCCTTCACAGACAGTCTTCTTTGCTTCCTCGTATGTGACCGTCCATTCGATATCCGGAACTATAGGTGCATATATATCATACATGTGCACATCGTCGAGCTTCAGAGCCTTCTTTCGCAGGGCGACGTACCTATGCATCAATCCGAGCCTGTCCCTGACCGCTTCCAACAGGTTGCTGTAGACCTTGACAGGTATGTTGTTTTTGTCGAGCGCAGCCTCGAGGCAGGTATCGTACCGGCGCGCCCTCGCGTTGAACGCGTCGCTCTTTACAGACGCAGAGTAAGTGGATCCTATTGTGTTTATCAAAGACCCGTACGACGAGTACAATGCGTCATACGTTTCCTTGCGCACACGTCTGTCCGGGCTTTCCATAAACCTTGTATATCTTCCCTTGGTCAGCTCTACGGTATTGCCCTCTTCATCCACAATCGATCCAAACTTGATATCGGCGTCGTTGAGCATGGTGAATATGGAGGAAACAGCCTCGCCAACCTCCCCAGCCATGGCGATCAGACGTTCCTCCGGAGCAGAAAGCGTATGAGCTCTCATGCGTGATATGTCATGCAAGAAATGCCGGTACAGCTCGAGCTCTGCGTTCTCCGCCATATACTCTTCCAACGTATCTTCGTCAACCTCAAGCAACTCAGGCCTGATGAAAGATGCAGTGGAACTGACCTGCACCACAAGGCTTGCTGCCCGTTCGTACATAGCCTGATGCTTGGAATTCGCGTTATCCTCGTCTTTCCGCATGCGGGCATATACATAGATCTTCGCCGCGATCATATTGATCTCATTGAGCAAATCAAGGCCCTTCAGAAGATCTTCAGCGCTTTGTCCGATCCTGCCTTGCAAGGAGGCTAGCTCCGGCAGTCTCCCCAGGAGACTAGCTACATCCGCCTCCCACAACTCATCTGATGCATAGATGTCCTCCAATTTCCACTTGAGTTCAGCAGGAACATCCTTTCGTTCCGGAATCTCCATTGAACCATCCGGCATAGAAACAGACATTCAATCATCTCCCGATTTCGACATACTTTGAATCCGCCAGTGCCAGAGTGCCCGTTCCACCCGAGCTCAGTAAGAACCGGGTTGGCGACTGCCTCTGCTGCCTGCTGATAATGCCCTAGCCCCCAATGCAGGGAGATGGGGGTGGTTGCGACCATCGCTTAAAGCCCAAAGCCATCGCTATCAACGCGAGATCTCTCGGCCCACTAATGGAGAGCGCCCCGCCCCATACTGTCGACAGTGGAATAAATCGCTTGCAGCAGATTGCCGATGAACATCGAAGTAGCAAAGTGTGCTTCCACGGGGCTTCATTGTATTCTGCATGCACCTTCCATCCTGATCAAGATCTTGGCTCCACACGCGGACTCTTCTTGCCGGAGACCGCGTCGGCCAGATTGACGGATAGATCGCCCATCCTCTCAAGGCTGTTCATCAGCTCCACAAAAATCACACCAGAACCGGGAACACATTTGCCCTCATTGAGACGGCCTATATGGTTGGCCCTGAGCATGTTCGTGGTCTCGTCCAGCTTCTTATGGATATTGTAAACATCTTCAACGGCTTCCATATCATTGTCGCGCAGGGCCACTACACCCCTGGCAAGCATTTGTTCAGCCAGATCGAATACGCCCTCCAGTTCCTTCATCGCAGTTTCGGAGAATGTCAGCCCCTGGTCGAATTTCTCGCGTGCGTAGAACATGAGTTGCTCCGCAACATCACCAATCCGCTCAACGTCGCCGACCGCATGCATCAAACCTGCCAATCGACGAGATTCCGCCTCGTTAAGGGATGACTGGGCCACCATGGATAGGTATAGCACGACCTCTCTGTTGAGGTCGTCAATGAGCTGCTCGCGGGACTCGAGGTCCGAATCGAGTTGCGATGTATAGCCCTGAGTCAGGGCCTTTCGGGAATAGTCGAGCATTTCCTGGACAATCTCGCCCATCCTAACAGTCTCCGCAACGGCAAGATCCAGCGCAATCGGAGGCGTACCAAGCATCCTGCGGTCGAGATACTTCGGTCCGATCTCCACTACCGTGTCCTCTCCGGGTACAAGCCATGAAACCACCCGCTCCAAGAAACCGGTCGCGGGAAGCCAAATAACTGTGTTTGCAACGTTGAACAGGGTATGAGCATTGGCGATCTGCCGCTGAATATCACCTGACCGGGTGACCGCCTCTACAACCCACTTAAACGGGCCTATGAATGGCAGGAATATGAGCGCTCCGAAGACATTGAACATCAAGTGAGCCATGGCGGTGCGCCTGGCAGTCACACTGGCGCCTATCCCCGAAAGAATCGCAGTTATGCAGGTGCCTATATTGTCGCCCAAAAGAATGGGGATTGCCACCTCAAGAGTAACAAGGTCTGGCGATGAGATGGCCAACGCCATCAGCATACCTATGGTAGCCGCACTACTTTGCACCACTAAAGTAGTCACAAGCCCTATCAGGACACCTAAGACCGGATTCGTTCCAAAGGTTTTCATCGCCTTACCAAAAGCCGGACTATCTTGGAGTGGTATAACAGACGTCGACATCAGTGAAAGCCCGAGAAACAAGATCCCAAAGCCCAACACTATTTGGCCTACACTTTTCCAGACCTTGCGACGAGCCACCATATGGA
>DUWJ01000065.1 GCA_012842765.1 Bacillota bacterium
GTATCATTGACCGCCGACAACGTAAGCGAACGCGTAGCACCGCCGCCCGGGAAATCCACATCAGGATGCTTCTGTTCAGGGTCATTAACAGCGTTTTCCATCTTGAGCTTGACGAACGCCTTAGTGTTGAGCGAAAGCGTGCGGCCGATCGTCACGTCTCCACCCGTCCGCTTCTGCGAATAATCGATAGAGGCCGTCGGGTCCTCCTCAAGCTTTAAGACTTGTCCTGAGGAAGAAGTCTCGTTTTCATCAGATGGCGTATACTTCTTCGACAAAGTCTTGCTGAAGACGTTGAAGCCTATGGAAGTCTTGCCGGATGCTCCGACCCAAGGTTCATAGAAACCAAGTTCATAATTGGTTTTCGTGCGGCCAAACTCCGCTTTGATGTTGACCGTCTGCGCATTGCCGAGGAAGTTTTCATCTCCCAGCTCCATATAACCCATAAGCTTGTCCTGAGAACTGTATGTCAGGGCCAGATTGGCAATGCCCGTCTTCCGTTCAGTTAGGACGTACGTTACCACGTATTCATACTTCCCCGGCACAGGCTCTACTTTCGCCTCTACATTCTCGAACGCGCCAAGCATGTAGATTCGCCTGCGGTCCTCGTTTATCTTATTGACATTGATGTAGTCACCCGGCTTTGTCTCAATGCACCTTTGGATAACTTTCGGCTTAGTTTTCTGATTCCCCGCAAACTTGACTTCCGACACAGTCCATTCCACCAGATGAAGTATGAGTTCACCCGATTCAGAAAGTGATGGTTCAATGCTCACCCAGTAGCCTTTGTCATGGTAGTGGCTGCCCAAAGCCTCCAGGTCACTCCTGAGCTGATTGGCATTGAGCTGAGAGCCAACCTTCGACCCCATTATTCCGAGAAGCTCCTCAGTAGGTATTAGTGCGTTTCCGCTAACTAGAATCTTGCTCAAAACCGGAAATTCTTGCACTACAATGATGAGCTTCACGCCTCCAAGGTACGGAACGGTGTTGGCGCCGAGATCCGCAAACCAGCCGAGAGCATCGATAGCGGTGAAGCTTTCCCTTATGGCGCTTTCAGTGAGCTCATCACCCACCTTAATGTTTATGGCCTGTGTAATAATATCAGAGTCAATCCTGCTATTGCCAATAACTTCTATAGCGGTGACCACCCCAAGAGACTTGGATTGCGCAGCCATCGTAAAAGAAGATGCCAAAAACACGACCGCCATTGCGGCAGCCAGTATACAACAGGATCGCTTGGTGCTAGTATCTTTCAAAAATCTCGCCTCCCCAAATCGCGCTGTTCGGCCACGACTGCAGCCCACTCAGGCCACCATCATAAACTGATGAGTTGGATTCAGTATTCTACCCTCGCCTAGCGATTCCTCCCGCCTCAAAGCCCAGGAATGGCAATCAATCCCGGCTCGCCTGAGGCAGCGCGCCCACGAGTTGGCCAAGCCGGCTCAGAATATACAGACGCAACCGGGCGTCCAGAAGTTTCATGAGAAGCTCCCCCGACGGAAAGTTTTCTTCCACGCCCGACGCTGGCTCGAAAGACAGGTGAACATCGCCGGGCCTTCCATATATCGTGGCCAGTATGGGAAACTCAGCAGAGGAATCACGCGCAACGACAGAAAAATCGATGTCCGAATCTCGAGTCTTCGCAAATTCCACCCTCCCGGACAGAATCTCCAGAGGAATATCGCAGATATACACCTCCCCGGGTCCCACTTGTACATAACCGACAGCCCGGGGTTGCCTCACACTTCCCTGGATCTGCACTACAGAGGGCATGATCTCAGCCCAGGATTCTTCCCTTACGGCCTTCACTCCATCACCAACAACGATCTTTATGTCAAGGTCGGCATCGGGAATCACAGCTGCCTTGGAAAATCCAGCAGTAACCACATCAACATCCGCGTTGCAGAGACTGAGAATGCCCCCGACTTTCATCCGCTCTCCGGTGTGGATTGTGGCGTCTATGTCGACTAACCCGCACAACAGCGGATGCTCGATTTCCAAATTCAAGCCATGTATGGTCCACATCTGTCCTCCACCGGAGAGCTCGACTGTTCCGCCTCCCATTGCAGCTCGAATCGTGCGAACCCTGACCTCTTCCAGCGAACCCGCACCATTATTCGGTATAGCCTCAGCAACCTCTATCGAACCGCTTAGGTCCGTGAACTCCTGAGGCCATAGTTCCGATCTGAGATCGCCATCACGAATAGTCACCACAGCGGCCAGCGTCGAATCTTCAAATTCGATATCGGCTTTCCAATCAACCCATCCTTCAACTGGAATAGCACGCCCCAAAGCCTTGCCAACCCTCTCCATTGACATGCGTTCCCCGCCTATAGCGGCTTTGATTTTCCCTCCGCCATAGCTTGCATCTAAGTCTAGGTCTATATCGCTGGCCCGATGCTCTCCGACACTCAAGTCGACCAGGTGGAGGACTCCATGGGCTTCGTATGCACTGCCTGCCTCGGCAGCAGGCCGCGCATCGCTCCTAGCTTCATTCCTTGTTCCTATCTCCACTCCCGGTGCGCGCAGGCAGCCTTCGTATTCTGCTTCAAGAAACCCATCTATTCCAGCTTGCGGAAGCTTCACACTCCCACGAGCCGCAACAGCTCCATCTTCGTCCATTCTAACATAACCGGAGATTGTCGACTCCCCGCAACACAGATCCGCTATGTCAAGACTTCCAGTGAGAAACAAAGGGCCATCTACGCTTGGACACAGGACCAATCTTCCCCTTACACTGCCTCCTAGGAGTTGCGCATCGATGTCGGAAAGCTCCACCGTCTCTCCGCGGATATCAACAAAGGCCTTTGCCCCCTCAATATCAAACGCCGTACCATCAGTGTACGTGGCATTTGAAAGCGCGACCTTCCAGACACCGCACCCATCCAGCAATGTGCTCTCCACGGTCACCTTCGCAACCTCGAGCTTGCGGAAACCCTGGTCTTCTGATGGAAACTCAATCAGAACATCACAGATCTCGATGGGAGCGCTGAACCGACTGAGTTCCGTCTTCGTCCCGCCATCAGAACGCGCACCGCTCTTTCTCTCCACATGGCCGCGGTTTGCAGGTTCATGGACTAACGGCGCTGCGATGTCGACGCTGACGCCGCGAGCGTGCACACCGGTAATGCTCTCTATTAACCCGGCCCGACCGAAAAAGAGATCAGATACGTCGTAGTCAACAAGAAGATGGTCGATACTGACCTCGTCACCTATGCAAACACCTGCAAGGTCTATGGAACGGATGCCCCTCGCCGTCACGTGCCCTATCCGAACATCTGAGAGGCCCAACACGCGTGAGATGCCGAGGCTGACCGCCTGGGACGCCATGCCGGCCAAATTCTGCCTGACCCACATCGTTCCGGAAACGATCACGCCGATCACTGTTATGGCAATTAGAACCTTTTGCTTCACATTTACCACCAACGACGATTTCGACAAAGGACTCATCCTTCCCTTCGACTCATAGGCAGTGAAAGTCCGGGGCACAATGCAGGGTTTTCTCTTATTCCCAACCTCAACCCGCCCAGGGGTTTCCCCATCAGTTCACATCTTGTCTGTCATACATTACACATAATGGAGGGCAGCCCCGGTCGGGCGCGCTACTCGGCGAAGATTGAAAACACATTTGATCGCTATGTTCACCCGTTCAAGGAAGCAACAAACCGCGTCGGCCTTCAACAAACGTTGCTCATCTGCAGGTGGCGTCTTCCAGGCAA
>DUWJ01000399.1 GCA_012842765.1 Bacillota bacterium
GATAAGACACGCAGCGACAGCAGTGCCATCATCCTTTGTCCCCTACGGCTGGGTGCAACAGCTTCATTATGTGGCAACGAGTGGGATTTCCCGTCAGTCATGAGGAGTGAAGAATCTAGGGCGGCCATATGGTTGCCCTGTTGCACCCATACTGATTTGGACAAGGTTTTCGCGGGGAGTGTAGTGCATTGAAGTCTGCTTCTGTGCGGGATCTTCTCTTTCCCACGACTATAGCGTGGAAAACATATGTCATTGTCATCGCTGCGTCACTGGTTCCAGCGCTGCTTGCTGTCGCCTTGGGTGGGCGAGACCTGGCGCAAGCTCGGCCTGAGGGATACGAGCGGGAGCTATCCTCCGTATGCAGACTGCTAGATGCCGAGCTTGAATCGCGCCATGGATCCTTTGCGCATCTTCTGGAGACCGAAGGCGCTCTCGCGGCGCCTAGGGAAAAGCAGATTCAATTGCTAAACGCTGAATTGCAGCCAATAGTCGACATGATATCTGTGGCCTATCCCGACGTTGAGTTTGGCTATTATTCCAAAGACCTTCGGGCCGAGCTTGCCATACATCCCATGACCGATGCTGTAAATATATACAAAGAAGTGCTGCCTGAGGAATTCAACATATATCGTACTGGCAGACCTGAGGTGCTGCGTCCATCGGTATCTGAGGCCCAAAAGGCTCAGGGCGGCATGGCAGTGCAGACATGTCCGCTATATGATGGGGACGAGCTTGTTGGCCATGTGTGGGCGAAAATGCCGGTTCGAATAGAGCATAAGAGGCTATATACCGCAGGCAGCCTTGTGGGACTTGCGGCCGTAACCGCTGCCGTTCTCTTGGTTTCATCATGGTACATCATGCGCGGGCTGGGGCACTGGGAGGAGCGATACGCGCTCAGCCGTGGTGCAATGGCTAATCGTGAGGCTGCGGCGATTGTTCACGAGATGCGCAACCCAATAACCGTCTCCAAAGGCCTTGTCCAACTTGTATTGACTCAAGAGACTGACATGAGAAAGAGGATGTGGCTTTCGAATATCGTCCGCCAATTGGATCACATGAATAACATAGCTTCCGATTATCTTCAGTATGCCCGGCCCAGGCCGCCCCGAATATCCGATGTTTCTGTGCAAGAGCTTGTAGAGGATCTTGTGGAGAATGTTGCGCCATATGTCGAAGAATCGGGCGCGATCATGGAAGTATCGTCTGACTGCGAGGATCTCAAGGTGCGATGCGATCGGGATCAGGTAGGCCAGGTATTGCTCAACCTGGTGAAAAATGCAGTGGAAGCCGGATTGGGCGAGCCTGGGCTGAAGGTTGCCATTCGCTGGCGCCGGGAGGGAGGAACCGTCATTATCGAAGTGGCCGATAATGGCCCAGGGATTCCCCAGGAGAACCTTTCCCGCATATTCGACCCATTCTTCACTCTAAAGCCGAAAGGCACAGGTCTTGGCCTTGCGATATCGAGGACCCTTATTGAGCAGCAGGGGGGATCCCTTGCTGCCCATAGTTCTCAGGCAGGAGGCGCCGTTTTCTCCGTAAAGTTGCCGCGGGCGTGATCCCGGGAAGATTTGCTTGCTTCCCGGCAGGCAGAAAAATGTAGTATGCCTCGTGCATCTTCAGCTGAACAACGGAGAAAGGAAAGAGTCCCGGAAGTATCCCGGGACTCTCCATGCCTACGTCGAATGCTTCATATTCCTAAACGAGCTCTTCGAGTTGCCTACCTATTCCTCATCGACTTCTGCGCAGCGAAGCACTCGCTGCAGTATACCGGCTTATCGCCGCTTGGCTGGAACGGAACGTAGGCTGGCTTTCCACAGGCGGAGCAGACGGCCTCATACATCTGGCGGTTACCAGAACCACTAGAGGCCCTGCGGGCTCTCCTGCAATCCGGGCACCTCGACGGCTCGTTCTGAAATCCGTGCTGATCGTAAAATTCCTGCTCTCCCGCGGTGAACACAAAATCCTGTCCACAGTCTCTACAATTGAGGATCTTGTCTTCGTATGCCAACTTGATCATCCCCGATTCGTTGGATAGTCTCTTGATCAAGTCGACAGGCATTAGAATGCGTGCGCTTGAACAACAGCCATATATATCTTAAAGCCTTTCCGGCGAACTTGCAATATGCTGCCAACAAAAGTATTGTCTGACGCTTCGTGCCCACGTGAGTGTCAAACCCACTTTTGCCTGGTAGAGCTGGGGGTTGTCCGAGAACCTCGGGAAATTGCGGCGAAAAGAAACTTCCCGCTCGATACCTTATGTATGGGCATTGTTCACTCTTAACCATAGATTTGCTGCCTGATCTGAGCTTCTGTAGGAAATAATGTACCGCAGCTTTGACCGATTTTCCAGGTCTTGTGCGCCGATTATTGCCTTTGTCGAAGATGCCCGTTCGCCGGGAGGGAATGCGGAGGTAGTGTTGATTTACCCTCATCGGTATGGTAACATATGTGGCGAGCAAAGGATGCTTCATAGAACTATGAAACAAGAATTGCTTGATGTCAAGTTTATGAGCGAGGCCATGGCCCAGGCGCATGAGGCGTCGTTGGCTGGCGAGGTGCCGGTCGGCGCGGTAGTGGTTATGGGCGATGAGGTTATCGCGCGCGCGCAGAACCGGAAGGAATCGGATAAGGATCCAACGGCGCACGCAGAGATACTTGCGATCCGGGAGGCCGCCAACCGCATCGGATCATGGCGGCTTTCGGGGGCAACCATTTACGTGACGCTGGAGCCATGTCCTATGTGTGCGGGTGCCATAGTTCAGGCGAGGCTTGATAGATTGGTTTATGGAGCGGCTGATCCCAAGACAGGGGCGGCCGGTACTATATTCGACTTACCACGCGACATGAGGCTCAACCACTGGGTGAGTGTGACAGGCGGGGTCATGGCGGAAGAAGCCGGCACGTTGCTTGAGAAGTTCTTTTCAAATAAGCGTTGATATTTTTCATATAGCTTGCGGAGAGATGGCTGAGCTGGTCGAAAGCGCTCGCCTCGAAAGCGAGTAGGCGGGGAACCGCCTCGTGGGTTCGAATCCCACTCTCTCCGCCATAGATTCTGAGGCCTATTTCTGGGGCTTTCCATATTGCGGAGAGGTGGCTGAGTTGGTCTAAGGCGCTCGCCTGGAGAGCGAGTAGGCGGGGAACCGCCTCGTGGGTTCGAATCCCACCCTCTCCGCCATTTTTGTTCATATTGACTTTGGCCGTGCTAGACGGGGAGGTAGCGGTGCCCTGTACCCGAAAACCGCTATAGCGGGGTTGACTTCCCACCCTAGGCCTGCCTTCTTTGGGGCCTGCCCGACGCAAGTGGTGTTGAGGGCTGGGTCCTGCGCAACGAGGCTCTGTGAACCCCGTCAGGACCGGGAGGTAGCAGCGGTAAGCAGATACCCTCGTGTGCCGCGGGAGCGCCTGGTCGGAGCTGGCTACGTCGGTACCGCCTGGGGAAGCTTGTCGAAGGTGGGTGCACGGCCTCTACATCGTCAGGATGGTCCGGCTGGGCCATCCTTTTTTGATGTGGAGGACAAAGAGAGACCTGGAGCGAATACTACTTGAGGCATGTTTTGCTGAGCCTGCTTTCTAGGGCTTGCAAAGGCAAATCGGATTTTGGGGGGCTACCGGTGACTTACGTTTCGCTCTACCGGCGATGGCGTCCACAAACGTTCGACGATATCGTTGGGCAGGGCCATGTTGTCAGAACCTTGAAGAATGCGGTGTCAACGGGGCGCATTTCCCATGCCTATATTTTCTCAGGGCCAAGGGGAACTGGCAAGACTTCTACTGCAAGGGTGCTTGCTCGCGCTCTTAACTGCGAGAAAGGACCAACGCCTGATCCGTGCGGAGAGTGCCGTTCATGTGTGGCGATACGCGACGGAAACGCTATGGACGTCATAGAGATCGATGCGGCTTCCAACAGGGGCATCGAGGAGATCAGGGATCTGCGCGAGAAAGTGGTGTACGCACCTACTCAGGGCAGGTACAAGGTATATATCATTGACGAGGCCCACATGCTTACACAGGCTGCGTCCAACGCTTTTCTAAAGACGTTGGAAGAACCGCCTAGCCATGTCATATTCGTCTTGGCCACGACAGAACCTGAGAACATCCTAGAGACCATCAGATCGCGCTGCCAGCGTTTCGATTTTAACAGGCTGAGCGTCTCCGACCTTGCAGATCACGTTTCCCGGGTGGCCGCAGCCCAGTCTATATCTATCGACCCTGACGCCGCAAAGCTCATAGCCAGGCGCGCTGACGGAAGTGCGAGAGACGCGTTGGGCCTTTTGGAACAGGCATCTGCATGGTCGACCCATGTTACGAGCGAATCAGTTCTAGAATTGCTTGGAACGTCTGATTTCGACACCCTATACAACTACGCCGATGCTGCCCGCAGGGGAGAGCCGGGCCAGCTGCTTTCGATCATCCGCGATGTAGTGGAGAGCGGCGCTGATATGAGGCAGTTTCTGCAGGACCTGGTGGTCCATTTTCGTAACTTACTAGTTGCTAAAGAATGCCCCGACCTCGGCGGGTTGCTTGATGCGCCAGAAGCGGTCCAGGCGAGCATTGCGGAGCAGGCTGCCTTTTTTACGCGCGAGCGTATAATCGAGATCCTGGACATCCTTAGTGAGGCAGAAATTCAGGTGAGGCGTTCACCCAATCCCCGTCTTTTAGTGGAACTTGCGGCGGCTAAGATCTGCGCCGAACCTCGCGAAGATGCAGTTGCGCAGGTCGGCAGGGCTCAGAAAGATACGGAGTCTTTTGCGGGGGCGCAGGCTGCCGAGACGCGTAGGAAGGACCCGGAACAGGCCGCGACCCTGCCTGACAGGAAAGGATCGCCGGGTGCAGGCGGCAGTCTTGACGCTTCTGGGGCGGGCAGGAGGGACGGCGGGGAGGAAGCGAAGCCTCAAGGACAGGCGAGGGGTGCCCGAGGCACCGGGGATGCGAGACAGGAGCAGAATGCTCAATCCGGATATGTAGGGATCTCTGAGGAAGAATGGAATGAGGCTTTGGCGCATATAAAAAAGGCTAACTTGGTGCTGGAGGCCTTTCTGAAGCCTGTAACGGCGGTCTGCGTAGACGGTGATGTGGCGACAATCATGTATGATCCTTCGTGGACGGTCCATGTGCAGAAAGCCTCTGAGCCCGACAATAAGGAATTGATAGCGAGGGCCCTCACAGATGTGCTGGGGAGGCCAGTTCAATGTCGGGTAATGGCCAAGGCCCCGCAGACAAAGGCAAAGCCTTCTGGAAAAGGTCCTGATGACGGCGGATTCGGCGATTACTCTGATGTCCCAGAGGTATTGGAAGCGATAAAGCTGTTCGATCCTGTGGAGATAAAGGTGATTGAAGATTGAATAGAGCGGGGAGGGGACGAGATGGGCGGAAACATGAAGAAGATGATGAAGCAAGTGCAGAAGATGCAGGAGGACATGGAAAGAGTCCAGCAGGAGCTTGCGGAGGAGCGGATAGAAACCACGGCCGGTGGAGGTGTGGTGAGAGCCGTTGTCAACGGGCATCAGGAAGTGCTCGAGATCCACATAGATCCGGCGGTTGTTGATCCTGACGATGTGGATATGCTTGAAGACTTGGTTGTTGCTGCGTGCAATGAGGCGCTTCGGAAGGCGAAGGAATTGGCCGAACAAAGGCTTGCAAAGGTAACGGGCAATATCTCCATTCCGGGACTCAACTTTTAGGCTCTAGCCGTCGGGGGAAATCAGATATGTTACTTTATCCAGAACCAGTGGGAAGGCTCATAGAGGAACTGAGGAGGCTTCCGGGCATAGGACAGAAAACAGCCCAGAGGCTTGCCTTTCATATCCTCTCTATGCCTGAAGCGGAAGTGAAGAGCCTTTCGGATGCGCTGGTTCAGGCGAAGGAGAAGACGCGAAGTTGCTCTGTGTGCGGGAATTTTACTGACTCTGACCCGTGCGCCATCTGCGGAGATGGGTCTCGCGACCAGTCGACCATATGCGTGGTTGAACGGCCTGAAGACGTTATTGCCCTGGAACGCACGAGGGAATACCGAGGCCTGTACCATGTCCTGGGCGGCGCCATTTCTCCGATGGAGGGTGTGGGGCCTTCAGATATTCGCCTCCGCGAACTCCTCGAGCGGCTGAAATCCGATGTTGTGTGCGAGGTGATTCTCGCTACTGACCCCAATATCGAAGGCGAGGCCACAGCGATCTACATCGCCAAACTTCTAAAACCCCTTGACATCAGGGTCACGCGCCTTGCTCACGGACTTCCGGTAGGCGGGGACTTGGAGTATGCCGACGAGGTCACCCTCGCCCGCGCGCTTGAAGGAAGGCGCGGGATGTAGCAAGGCCTTTCTCGATCGACCAAGTTTCTCGCTGTTCCGCGTTGGCCAGGCCGTGTGCGGTGGCGTTTTTTCATAGTTCAAGCCATTGAGTAATAGGGCTTTGCCAGGTGATTCGAGGGTCCTTGCCGGCCACGCGTATTACGAAACAGCTCAGTTGGCGAAGCAATGTCGTGGGAGAACACGAATGCGGGGAGTCGGAAGAAATGGAATTAGGCCTAGATAGGGCGGGGTGGAAGCCTGAACGTGATCGACGGCATCGGGCCGGGCAGACGTGATGCGATCCTTGTAGATTATCCACCTGATACGTGTCACTTTGATTCTACGTGTTTGCGGTAGAGACAATGGATTTTGGACATGTTCCATAGGCATACTATCTAAATGGACGGCGCGAACTATATTATCTGTGATTGTTCCGCCGCCGACATTGCGAAGAGTGAGGTGTGCACTATGGACCCAAGGGCGATCTACACGCGGTTGGCCGGCTCGTTCCGGGCTGTATTCCCGTCTCGGTCACCTGCGGTCGAGGATTACGGGCGGGGATGGCTCAAGGGGGAGATACGTTCGGTATGCGCCCAACTAGAACAGGCCGATCTCGTATTTAACAATGTTACTGAACCAGAACTGATAGATGCTGCCATATTCACTATGCGTGCGTGCGAACGCAGGCTGGGATATCTGTTTAAGCAGGCAAAAGCACTTAGTTTGGCGGAAAGCTGCCACAATGAGGCAGAAACGAAATCGCAAAATTGGTGTTGACATGTTCGAGCTAGGGTGGTAAGATAGCAAATGTCGCCCCGCTGCGGCGGGGGA
>DUWJ01000400.1 GCA_012842765.1 Bacillota bacterium
GCATGGTGTTTGACTATATTCTCAGACCTGAGCGACTGGGACGCTACATGGTGATGCCTACTCGAGCCTGGTCAATGTACTATCCTGGATTAAGAGCGAATGGGGCGAGCAGGGTGATCGAGGTGGCTGATGGGGAATGAGGCGTCAGTGGGTGGCGGTATCTATAGCTGTAGGTGTCATAGCTGGATCTGTTCTTCTCTGTGCATCCGGGGGCCGTGCGCCATCTGAGACCACGCCTGTCAATAAAGCAACCGGGCACGTGCTGGGACGCTGTATCACGCTGCTCAACGCCGATGAGAAGGAGAGAAACGCCAACGTGGCTCTTGGTGCAAGGAAGCTCGATGGAACGGTTATTGATGCCGGAACGGAATTTTCCTTCAACGCGTCCATAGGGGAGCGCGGCGTCGAACAGGGGTACAAACCTGCCAGAGTTATTGTAGATGGCAAGAATGAGTCAGGCATTGCAGGAGGCATATGCCAGCTATCATCTACGCTGTATAATGCCGTGTTGCTGTCGGGCATGGAGGTAACCGAGCGACATGCTCATTCGCGGCCTGTGCCGTATCTTCCTGCAGGGCTTGATGCGACGGTGTCGTATGGTGCGCGGGATTTGAAATGGGTCAACACCAGCGGTTCGCCAGTGACAATTAGAGCCGAGGCAAGTGGGGACCGCTTGGAGGTCTGGCTGGAGGGCGAAGGGCCAGCGCCAGATATAAGGCTGTTTACCGAGGTTGTTGAGACAATACCCTCGAGGCCGATGTCGCCTCCGGATGCCACAGGAAGATCTGTAGCCCCGCCGCGCCCAGGAGCGTCAGACAAGATAAGACGTGGGGTTGAGGGATACCGGGTGAGGGTATGGGCCGAAATGCCCACGCCCGGAGGGGGGCGCGTGCGCGAACTCGTTTCTGAAGACCTATATGAGCCGGTCCATGCTATTGTCGACTAGTGTCGAATTGATGATGCACACATCAAAGCGTACCCTCCTCACTCGGCTCTCCGCAGCTCTTGCTGTCTTCGTGACCGAGCAGACCTCTGCGCGCCAGTGATTCAATGACTACCGCTACACCGTCTTCGTCATTTGTGGGGGCGACAAGGTCTGCAAGCTCCTTCAATTCGTCCGGAGAATTGCCCATAGCAACCCCAAGGCCTGCATGCGCTATTAGTTCTTCATCGTTCAGAGAATCCCCGAAAGCTATTGTTTCGGACGGCCTGATGTGCCACATATCAGCCAAGAAGCTAACCCCCATCCATTTATGTACCCCGGCGGCGAACACATCCACTACGCGAAAGCCGTCCTCCAAAACCCCGTAGTCGAAAAACGAGACCTGATTCGAAAAATCAGCATCCATCTTGTCCAGAAACCTGTCCACGGCGTCGATGTTGCCCTGGATGCACAACTGGACAGGATCTGATGTGCAAGCCTCGTCATAGGTGGCAACCTCACGGCATTCTGGCAGCGTGCGGGGCCAGAGCGGCTGGGCGCAGTCAGAGATCGCAAACGGCGTTACGTAAAGCGCCCGTCCCTTATACACGCTTTCAAAGACAGTGACATCAACTCGGCAATTTTCTGCTATATGACACACGTGCAGCGCCGTATCGCGTGGAATCTGCTGTGCCATTAGAATACTCTCGGAGCCGGGTTGTAACACAACAGCTCCGCAGTGGACCACGGCAGGATGCACCATTCTGAACGCGTCGATTACTGGCATGGCGGATATTATCCTTCTGCCAGTGGCTATCGATACCTTTGCCCCGCACGCCTGGGCAAGGCGGATGGCCTTGATCGTTCTTGGACTGGTGCTGCCATCACTTCGAAGGAGCGTTCCGTCTATGTCGCAAGCTATGAGTTTGTACACTGGGCGCTCATCCTCCGTTGAGTTCATTCTACTTGAAGACTGTTCACCTAAGATTATTGCAGTGCCGATTACGCCGAGGACAGGAACGAATAGTCGTCGGAGCGCAAACAGGCAAAGCACTTATGCCAAGAATGAACAGGCAATGCCGAGATAGGCTGAGGTTGAGAGTTATCTGTGGCCTAGCTACGACGGATTTGGGCGGCGGGCCGTCGGGAACGACAGAACATGCCATGACTATCGTCGCTAGGCCTGCCTGGCAAGTACTTGTTGCCAATGTGCCGTAGGGGTCCGTTGAGGACTGTATACATCGTCCATGCCAAAGAAGAGGTGAGTGGGATTGGAACGTTGCGAAGACAATGGGCGTCTCATACGCCCTGGCCTACACTTCATGCGACGACAACCCAGTCCCTTGCTGCGGATAGAAGTATACCTGCCAAGCGGGAAAATGGCAAGAGGCCGTTATCGTCCAGCCCAACGCTGCGGGAATGTAAAGCCCGGCAGTGTTCTCACGATACAAGGCGGTCGGTATTTCGGTAAAGGGGCGATTCGGTCTAATAGGGCTTTGGTGTTCACAGAGGCAGCTGAAATGCTAGTCTTTACCGCCCGGGGCGACACCTCAATTATATTTCATGGTTGTTTCGGAATTGAAGGGATTTGGCTTGCGGAGTCGAATTCAAATCCGAAGTTATCGGAGTGTTGCAACGGCGGCAATGATCCGATGTTCTTGGGGGGTATTCGGGTGTCTGATGACAGAAAGACGCGATTGGCTAAAGCAGAAGGGCGCATGCGCCTATTGCCTGGAGTCACCCGAGTGCGGATTCTTGAGTTGGCGGATGGAGATGAGATCCATGTAATGGTTGAGGGCTGTTATGACCAGGATGAGATCAAAAGGCTCAAGAAGGATATTGAGACCGTCTACTTGCTGGAAACTGGCGAGAGCATTGATTATCGTAGAATCAGCATAGCACAGATCAGGGAGAAACATCCGGATGACCACGCTGGTTCCAACGGCAGGCCCGTTCTCAGCAGGATCTCCGTCGAATATGGGCAGGGAGGCGCAGTAGTTGCCTATGTGGACATAGAGTTTGGCGGAGAGTGTTACTCAGGTTCGGCGAATGGGAGAACGATTGAAGAACCGCTGAGTAATATAGTCAAGCGCGCCACGTTGAAGTCCATTGAAAAGTTGTTGGGCGAAAAATATGCGTTGCAGGCCGATTGTGAGATAGCAGATGGAAGGGTGATTTCCGAGATTACTCTCATAGATAGCAGCTCCGGGCAACGCCAAAGGTATTTGGGGGCTGCCTACAAGAGGGATGACATTTCCACGGCGGTTGCCAGATCTATTCTTCAGGCTTTAAACCGCCAATTTGAGCTCCTAGTAGACTGAGCAGAAGAATTACCCGTCGCGGCGCGAGATGAGAGTGAGAGATGAGCTGAGCCTCCCAGGTTAATTACGACCGATGGGTGGTGAAGCGAGTGAAGAAATTTGCTCTGTCGGCATTGATAGCTACAGCCATGACGCTGCTGATGTCAGTCATGGCTTTTGCTGACACATTTCTGATGAAGTAACAAGATAGGCGCCGTTAAAACTTCGCCAAGCGCCGCCAATAGCGGCTTGCCGCGGCGGGCCTTTTGTTTGATGGGGATGGTGTGATTGCGATCAAAGCATCGGGGACATGGCGGGAGTGATAGGATTGCCTCGGGACAGGCACGTTTTGCATGATGTTTATGTGTGGTCGCTTGTAGCTCTCTCAGTTGTGCTAGTAGGACGCTTTATTGAATGGGATATGCCGCTCGGATCAGCGCTGGCGTTTATCGGATTGCTTTGGGCATCATCGCTGTCTGTCATAAACCTGAGAAACACCGTGGTCTTGATGCTCCTTCCCATAATGATGACGCCTGTTGTCAAATACAACCCTGGGGCCACTGCAGTTATTGCAGCCATTGGGAGTGTGAGCATCCAGGAGATCCGGATCTTGAGGGAAAACAATTCGCCGTATCTTTTCATCCTCAAGGTTTTGGGGAACCGGGCAAGCATCATGCTGTGTGCCCTATTGTCCGGATTGGTATTCCATTCGCTTTGGCCCGCAGCCACTGTGGATTTTGGAGATGTCAGATTCCTGGCAGCGTTTGCAATTGCTGGTCTATCATGGGTGATGTTGTCAGGAGTCATAATCAACTTCCAGATCCTGCTCTCGGAGCCCAAGTTCGAGGCGAAGATCGATCCTGCCGTGATCATCGGCTCATCGCGCTCGCTGGTGCCGTCTGTGATCATGGGATTGATGGCAATGGCCATGTACGAGTATGGGGGCCTTATTCTATTTACCTTAGCTCAACTCTTTTTTATCTCGAACAAGAACTACACACAGCGAGCCCTTGTAGATAAGGAAAATGCTGAACAGATCAACTTGGCCCTGGCAAGAATCATCGATTCCAAAGATCACTATACCGGAGGCCATTCTGAACGTGTGGCGATATTAGCCCGTCAGCTTGCAGAGGCATGTAGACTTCCCGGAGCAGATGTGGACAGAATAGAGTATATCGCCAGGCTTCACGATGTGGGCAAGGTTAACCTCCCCGATGAAATACTCTCGAAACCCGGCCGGCTTACTGCCGAGGAATATGACGCGGTAAAGAGGCACCCAGAATGGGGGGCTGAGCTGATTCGAGGCATGGAAAGGATATACAGTGATCGCGATTACAGAGCTATTCTTGAGCATCACGAGAGATATGATGGCGCTGGATATCCCTATGGCAAGAAAGGCGAGGAAATATCGCTTTGGGGGCGCATCCTGGCGATATGTGATGCTTATGATGCAATGACGAGCGAGCGCGTTTATAGAGAGGCGCTTCCTGTCGAAGCAGCCAGGTTCGAGCTTAAGCGGAATTCAGGAACTCAGTTCGATCCTGAGTTGGTAGATCTGTTTCTGTCAAACGTTCAGGAGTGATGAAATGGAACGCAGCATGATATTTGGCATTATAGGCGGTTTGGGCTTGTTCCTGTACGGTATGAATCTGGCTGGAGATGGCCTCAGGCGCGCTGCTGGTGACAGAATGCGCAACATATTGGAGGTTTTAACCTCTACTCCCTTGAAGGGAGTCCTGGTTGGTATGCTTGTGACGGCCGTCATGCAAAGCAGCAGCGCGACTACTGTCATGCTTGTGAGCTTCGTGAATGCAGGGTTGATGACGTTGCGGCAGGCGCTTGGAGTCATTATGGGTGCGAATATAGGAACGACTATCACAGCACAGCTAATCGCGTTTAACTTGGCTGATTACGCTTTACCCGCAATCGGCATCGGTTTCTTGATCCATATGGTGGCTCGTCGCAAGGTCTGGAAAAGTGTAGGCCAAATAGTGTTGGGCTTTGGGATCTTGTTTCTCGGGCTTTCACTGATGTCGACGTCTGTTATACCACTCCAAGATAGTCCGGCTTTTGGTAAGGCGATGA
>DUWJ01000401.1 GCA_012842765.1 Bacillota bacterium
GAAATGAATATGAGTTTCCGGTGGCAATAGCGGAGGGGCCACACCTGTTCCCATTCCGAACACAGTAGTTAAGCCCTCCATCGCCGATGGTACTAGGCTGGAGACGGCCTGGGAGAGTAGGTAGCTGCCGGATTCTTTTTTTATCTTCAAGAGCCTTGGCGCATTGCCGGGGCTTTTTGCTGTATTATGGGTGCAGTGGATTTTCACGGGGTTACCTTTGGTCCTTTGAGTGGCTCATAATCCATTTGGGCGAGGGATGAGAAGTCATGATCCCGTTTTTAGCAGGGCGTGGAGGGCTGTGATAGGACAGGCGAGCCGTGCTAGCCAAGAAATGGAGCATATGTCAGGGAAAAGGCTGCAAATAGCCCATAAGGACGAAATAACGTGGATTTACCAAAGATAACGAGACTTTACGATTACAAGACAGGATGATAACATGGGAATACAAGGCGATGCTGGGAGGAGGTGGGGCTAGTGATCGCCGATACGCCTCATGAGCGGATGTTGCTCCAGCAGATGCTTGTGGATGCGTGTGCGACCGATGAAATGCTGGATGTTGGTGCTCTTCTCATGAAGCTCGTAGTGAAGGACAGGGCTTTCATGAAGTATGGTGCCGACGCAGTGGTGGCGGTGCGGGAGGCGCCGCTTGATTTTCGTGAGATGGTTATGGAGGCAGGGTGGCACGGGGTGGAAGCTCTTGATAGCAGAGTGGACGAGATAGTGGATGCGCTCGTGGGGGACTGACCGGGCAAGGTGGCGCTAGTGATCAGCTGGCATCGGGGAAGTACGAAGCATCTTGACTTGCTTCGGGTTGGCTCTTGCGAAGAATTCACCGTGGTCCGTCTGTCATGAGAATGATCGGCAAAATCACATTGGCCGTACTGTGCGAAGCTGCTACTTTGGCGGGCCATTAGATTTGTGGGCATTGCCATCAATGTTCTGTAGGCTGCCGCGAGGCATTCGGCGTGGTCGATAGCGGGCTTTCTTTTGAATGTAGGCCGACAGGACGGCATCATACGCTTTGATATTGGCACCTTCGTTGTGGGCGGCCTCAAGTGTTTACCGGCTGTGTGAACAAGCCTCCAAGCGCCTATTGGCCCACGTTTTGTCGGAAGCAGGTGAACGCCGCCAGCGATAGGTAACCGGCAAATGTGGCGAAGCCACTGCCTGTAGCGGCCTTGCCAGTAGATGCGTATACGGTTTCACATGCTAGCCCCCCGTCGAGGGGGGCGTTTTCTATCAGGTGTAATGCGTCAGCGTCGGCCACGCCGGCCAGTATCATGTTGCACGCGTGCATGGGCCACGGGTGTTTCGAATGAGCACAGCCTGCTCCCTTGTAGTTCCCTAGGGTGCATGCGTAAGGGTTATGGTCTGACCTGATAAATTTGAGGGTATTGGCGTAGCACTCGTTGTCGGCGTCCACGAATCCGTGGTATGGAAGGAGCACCAGACTGCCCGGGGGATCGTCATACAGCTCGTAGTTTCCGGCAAGGTCTGTCGACCATGCGAACATTTGGCCGAAAGGCCCTGGGGCAATACAGTGCTCGAGTATTGAGGACTCTGTCGCCTGTGCCATGGCTGCGCTCCGCTCCGCCCGGTAGTCATCTCCTTGGTTCCGCGCGATTTCAGACAGTATGCGCAAGGCTCTCCAAGCTAGCACGTTGTCGTATGTGAGGTAGGGATATACAACCGGGTCATCACTGGGGTCTAAGAATGTCTTGTAAAGCGCTACGTCTGGATGGCGTTGGGCAGCAAGAACCAGGTCGAACTGGTCGAGCCCATCAGCTATAACGGCTTTGTCTGCAAGCGATGCATCGCCTGTCGCTTCGATATAGGTTCCAAGGGCGATTACGTATGATGCCAGCTGATCAAGTTCAAAGCCTGGATAAAGCAGGACGCCGTCTATGTAGTGGGCATGCGTGCCCATGTTCCGCACGTGGCGGCGAAATCCTTCGGTCAGCACTTCGCGGGCGAATACGTGATCGGAGGCGAGCATCGCCGGGAATGCCCAGAGAAATGTGTCTCTCGGCCAGAAA
>DUWJ01000066.1 GCA_012842765.1 Bacillota bacterium
GTAGAGCAGCAGCGCTCTGACCCCTGGCCCCAATGTGCCAGCTTCGTATTGACGAAGTAGGTGGTTACAGATGGGCAACATGAAACACTCCGTCTTCCCGCTTCCTGTTCCTGTCGCAACTACGATGTTGCGCTGCCCCGATACCATCTTTCGGATGGCAGCTTCCTGATGCACGTATAGAGGCCTAGTGAGAACGTCTTCTGGGCACTTCAAAAACAGAGGTGAAAGGATGCCTTCATCAACAAGGTCATTCAACGTCAGGGATTTCTTGAACGGCGGCGTCGCCTGCACAATCGGTCCTTTTACGTATTTGTCCTTTTGCCTGAGCCCTGCCTTGAATTGCTCGCTCAAACGTTCATCCGAGAACTGAAAAGTAGTACATAGATAGCCGTAATAGGCCTCAGCAACGGCTTGGCTCGTTCTAATAGGATCAATGCTCATCAATCATTCTCCTTTCCCATGCCGCATTCGGCCAGGAGTTCCCTGCACATGCTGGCATATGATTGGAGCAGAACTTCGCTCAGCTCGGTAGGATTACGCAGCTTTCCCGTTTCGCCGGCAAGCGGCCTGAAGCAGCTATCTGCTACGGTACGAAGATAGGGCTCAAACGCCTTGCTTCCTCTGCCGATACGACCTACGGGGCTTGCAAAATCGGAAGCAATCAAAATCCGAGCCCGAATGGATTTGTAGTGGGTCTTAAGCTCTTTGCATTTCGGGTAGTGCCGCTGATTCCATTCTTCTTGGAAAATCACTCTTGGCGGATGCGGACAATTAGGGTCCGTGCACTCGCAGAGAAAACGTTGGAAGGAGAAATCGAATTCTTCTCCGCTGTTACCTACAATAAGCTTGATTGGACCCGGATAATTGGGGTCATCAACAGAGAACTCTATTTCATTCAAGTTAGCCGCAAGGCCCTTCAATATCCTCTTTGCGGGGACGCGTGGAACGGTTATGGGGAGTACGCCGCTTGGCTTTATCCGCATAGGCAATCCGCACGGAGTGCGTTCGAACAGGTCGAGCCAGTGGGCCGCGGAGGCGCGGGTCACTGTTTCCATGGCACTGTCATGTGGTCCCACAGCGGCAAAACGGTATGGAATTTGATGTTCAATAGAGAATACTCCTACTATGCTCGCATCCTTCTTGACGTCGTAGACGCTGAACTCGAACCTTCCATTTTCGAGTTGCTCAATTTCAATTGTCTCAAACCCGCCATTTCGTCTATTCCATACCACCGCCCCTGTCAGATGATCGCAGACGCTTTCGGGCCAGGCTGAACCGGAACATCGCAGCATTGTCCCTTCCCTTACAAACTCAAATTCGCGTATCTGGGGGTCACCATCCGATACCCAAATCAATCTTTCGGGTGAGGCGTCATCTGACCCGCCCCAAAGAAGATCCTCTTCATCAAGGAACCTGATGCAATATGGACCAGGGCACAATCTGCTAGCCTCGAATATGCACTCCCGCTCACCCGGTTCTATCGTGGATTCCAGACGTAGGCCGCCGCTAAGCCAGGCTGGCCTCATTATGGCTATAATCCTAGAACGTGGAGCGATACCCACCCAGTTCAATGAGATCTTCCGCTGGTTTTCGGGACCCGCTATGGTCGCCTCGATGCTCTCTGGCGCCCACTCCGAATGGACTGTGGCCACGTGTACCCTGGCAGTCTCGGAGGAGTCGGAGTAGTTCATTACTGCGTATAGATTGGCGCGAGGGGATTGGGAACGTATCGTCTCAGCAAGCTGGCCGAGCTTGAGTTGGACAACTCTTCGGTCTCCAGCAAAATACTGATAATCTCCGTGGGCAGGCCCAGCCTCCAGCCTGACGCTGGAGATGTACGGAGCTGTGGTCATGATGTCAATAGCCTCATACTTCCCGCTATCAATGTCCGCAAGCCAGATACTCTCCGTTGTCCCTCCAAAGCGCCGATAGCGAGTCTGCCCATTGCCCAAGAAGCGCCATGCGACCACAGGAGGTTCTATAGCAATCGGCAGCTTCAGGCCACCTCGGACTAACCATCCGTATGTCGTCGTATACAAGTTCATGTCGAGGTAGAGCTCGACTACATCGTCGAACCCTCCGGCGATCTTCACGCCACTGCCGGCAACAAACTTCCACCCTGGCGGAAGGATCATCTCAGCCTTCGCAATCTCGTCCTTTTGGAGCACGAAGGCCTTCTCGTCGAAATCGATTATCAGCCCGCAGATGCGGAATACTGAATAGCTCCTCTGCATACCGTTGGCGTCTTGCCAAATGAAGCTCACTTTCACATCCTGTTCAGCCGATATCCCGAGTAGCTCTGTGAGGAGGTTAAGGTCAAGCCAACCA
>DUWJ01000067.1 GCA_012842765.1 Bacillota bacterium
CTCATAGGCACGCAAACAGTCTTCTGGCGAATGCACGCGTCCCAATGAAGCTAACTCTCGCGCATCCAAGGACTGAAATCCGAGAGAAAGGCGATTAACTCCGCTCTGACGGAGGGCAGCAAGCCCGCGGGGATCCACAGTGCCCGGATTAGCTTCCACAGTCGTCTCCAGATCCGCAGAATCGAAGCCTCCATATGTTGGATCCGAAGCGTTGATCTTTTCCACCTCTGCAATGAGCGTGCTGACGAAGGGAGCCAGCTTCTGCCAGGGAACACACGTTGGGGTTCCGCCCCCTATATATAGCGTAGTAATGGGACGTATCTGTTCCAATTCCGTCTTTCTCAGGCGCAACTCGTCAACGACTGAAGACAAATACGCCTCCATGACTTGGATATTATCACTTGCAGGATATGATATGAAATCACAGTAGCTGCACTTGCGTACGCAAAACGGCACGTGGACATAGACTCCCCCCGAATTCTGGTTCATAGCTCATCGTCATCGGCCAATACAGCCATAAAAGCCTCCTGTGGTATCTCAACATGCCCGAACTGCTTCATTCGCCGCTTGCCCTCTTTCTGCTTCTCAAGCAACTTACGCTTCCTGGAGACATCGCCCCCGTAGCACTTGGCAAGGACATCCTTCCTGACAGCCTTCACAGTCTCCCTAGCAATGACCCGAGATCCCACAGCAGCCTGAATAGGTACGTCAAAAAGCTGGCGGGGGATGAGCTTGCGCAGTCTCTCCACCAATGACCTTCCCCGCTTGTCGGCAAAATCTGCGTGAACGATGCTGGACAGGGCATCTACCGGTTTCCCCCCGACCAGGATATCCAGTTTAACAAGGTCAGATGGCCTGTACTCCAAGAATTCGTATTCCATCGATGCATAGCCACGCGTCCTCGACTTGAGCTTGTCGAAAAAGTCGTAAATGATCTCGGCCAACGGCATGTCGTATGTGAGCCTCACCCTTGTTGGGCCAATGAAGTGCATGTCATGGACTTCCCCTCGTCTTTCGACAGCGAGTTCCATTACGGGGCCTATATAGTCTGAAGGTACGAATATGGTAGTTCGCACAAAAGGTTCTTCAATCGTCTCTATCTGCGCTACAGGTGGAAGATTTGCCGGGTTGTCCACCATTATGCACTCTCCGGACATCTTGTTTACCCGATACGCCACAGATGGAGCCGTTGTTATCAGTTCAAGATTGTATTCCCGTTCCAGCCTCTCCTGGACTATCTCCATATGGAGCAGACCAAGAAAGCCGCATCTGAACCCAAATCCCAAGGCAGCAGATGTCTCTGGCTCGTAGGCTATCGAAGCATCATTCAGCTTCAGTTTTTCAAGAGCATCCCTGAGATCCCCGTAGGCGCTGTTCTCCAGTGGATACAACCCACAATAGACCATTGGAACAGCGGGCCGATAGCCAGGCAAGGGCGACGCCGCAGGATTCTCCGCGGATGTTATCGTATCGCCCACGGGGACATCCCCGACTTCCTTTATCTGCGCCACCAAGAACCCCACCTCGCCCGGACCGAGGCATTCTACCTCCTCCATTTCCGGCCTGAAGACCCCGAGCTCGGTAACATCATGTTCCGTTCCCGTGCTCATCACCTTGACCACGTCGCCCACCTTAACCATGCCCTCTACAATGCGGATATGGGCGATGACACCGCGATAAGGATCGAAATGGGAGTCGAATACAAGAGCACGCAGAGGTTTGTCGCGGTCTCCCGATGGCGGAGGAATGCGCTCAACCACGGCCTCCAACACGTCAAGAACGCCCTCTCCTGTCTTGGCACTTGTGAAGATGACTTCCTCAAGACCCACGCCAAGAAGATCCACCAGCTCCTCCCGAACCCGTTCCGGCTCGGCATTGGGCAAGTCTATCTTGTTCACCACGGGCACTATCTCGAGGCCATTGTCGACCGCCAGATACAGATTGGCCAGAGTCTGTGCCTCAATCCCCTGGGTTGCATCGACTACGAGGACGGCCCCTTCACATGCAGCAAGGGAACGCGATACCTCATAGGTAAAATCGACATGACCGGGAGTGTCTATGAGATTGAGCACATAGACCTCCCCGTTTGGGCGAGCGTACCTTATTCGCACTGGTTTCAGTTTGATGGTTATCCCGCGTTCGCGTTCCAAATCCATTTTGTCAAGAAATTGCTCAACCATGGAACGCTCATCGATCGCGCCGGTCAGTTCCAGAATGCGATCGGCAAGCGTAGATTTCCCATGGTCAATGTGGGCAATAATGCAAAAGTTTCTGATACCTTCTATGTTCATATCCACCTCAGAGCCACTATGCGCCGCTTTTCGCGGCCTGGTAGGAACTCCACACTAAATTATAACACATGTAGCAATGACTCTTCGGAGACATGCTCGACACCGATTGCCCGGACCTCTCATACTACTTCAGTGCATTCTCAAATTCGATCCTTACGGCTCGTCCGAAAGCTTCGAGCACTATCCCATGGTAACCTCCGCCAACCGCCCGAATCCGGACGGGGCTCCACTGGCTACCGGCTCCCGCCAGCTGCGACGAATTGCTGCCCGCCACTGCGATAGCTATGAACACAACTATCAAGAAAAGGCATGCAATGGCAGGGACCACCGCAAACGCCCGGCGGCCTCTCCCCGTTTCCCACTGGTCGATTCTCCTCATTGGCTAGATGATCCTGGCCAGAGCCCGCGCAACGAGCCTGGCCGATCTGCAAGCCTCCTCTACAGTGTTATCCGTCCCTCCAATTTCCAAGATGATGGCGCCCGGATGGACGTGCTGGTTGAATCGGGCGTTCTTCACGATAGCAACTCCCCTGGAAACCCCAGGATACATCTTATCCATCTCGGCAGAAAGCTCCAACGCGAAGTGGTAGTTCTTCCTCCAATTAGGATGTGCAAGTCCTGAGCTGTCGTCAGTCACGACAAACAGAACACGCGCCACCTTTTCCCCGCCGACCATCGCCGTTTTCAGTTTTTCCCGGTTAGCGGGCAATGAATCACGATGGATATCTATGACCGCTCTGAGGCTAGAATACGACTTCACCAAAGACGTCATAGTCTTCAGTGACTTCGAGTAACTCAAAGTCCAGTCCGGCCAGTCGTGTACTGTTGACGCGTGAATTGACGGAACCCCCAGAACCTCCGACAGCTCTTCGGCCATTGCCGCGCCTACTTTCACTACCCCATCCGGTTTTCCCCAACAGTAATCCCTTCCTGACGTCGCCCGATAGGCTTCTGATGTGTGCGTATGAAGTATGGCTATCTTAGGAGATGCCCCGCGCAGCACCATATTGTCGGCAATCTCCCTCGCAGCCAACTGGGGAAACTTGGACGGCTGACTCGGCACCGGTTCCCTCGTCGGAACACTATTCGCACCCTGTGAATCCGCGTCTCGCCCAGGAGACGATGTATTGCTGGAACTCTCCACAACAGGTTTGGAAACCGCGGGCACAGCTGCATTTGCAGACTCTGATGAAACTATGACTTGAACGGACGTGCCATCTGGGACTTCTGTGCCTGCCTCCGGGTCGGATGAGGACGGCTGATCTCCGAAGACCAAGAGCCCAGAGCTGGTCAACGACTCCAACTCTGCGTCAGACAACTGGCCCGACACCAGGGTCGAATTGGACACGAGAGAGCCTTC